>CAKZYM010000845.1 GCA_937884685.1 uncultured Calothrix sp. | reverse complement strand
ACCCCTACCTACCAAAACACTATTGCTTAAACTCCTGGTTAGGAGTAAACTTAAGTCATTGAAAATTTTATATTATCTGTTTTTGGTCTTTACCTCGTGCTTCAACACGATTGACCTGTTTTGGTTGGTAGAGGCTATTTTTTTGTTTAGGTACGGGATTGCAGAACGCAATACTAGGTGACTTTTGCGATAATTCTACCGTTTAATTGAAAATACTGATACAGAAACATTATTGAGCCGGAGCGGGATTGCGGTTTCCTGGCGGCTAAAATTTGAGCCGACCTATTCAAAACTGGTGCCGTTTTTATTCACATTTATGTTGAATAGTAAGGAAGTTTTTACCCACCGTTACCTGGTTTGCGCTCATTTAAAACAGGCTTAACTTGCCGCAACAAAGCAGTAAGTTAAAAGTAATTTTTTGAATTGTTAAGTAATCTTGCATCGGGCGGAATTTCTGCGTTTTACGTCCGATGCTGTTTAATCCCAGGCGTAGCATCGGTTAAGTAGTTGCGGATAGAAAAATTTGGTTGGCGGTCAGTTGTAATTCTGGAAATGAATTTAGTTGAACTACTTCTTCCCCCCTGTACAAAACACTTTCGTATTCCCCATTTTTTAGCTGACAGACGGTAATGGTAGGTAACTTTGGATTGCCGATAAACTTTCTACCGCCCAATCCCAGATAATCAACAATCAAATATTCTGGTATGCCTATAGTTTCATATTCATCAAATTTAACAGCATAGTCATCACCCCAATTAGTGCTTACCACTTCCACTACCAGCGGTATTGATTCACTTTGAGAAACAGTAGACTCTTTCTCAAATAATGATTCATTTTTTAAATTGCGCTTGTCCAGTACCAATACATCAGGTAAATAAGCGGACTCTTTGCCGTCAGGCTTTACCAGCACTTTTGAGGGGACAATATAAGGTAAATTCAACCGGTCTATTTCTACGTTTATCTTTCTGGATAAGAATGCAAAAACATTTTCATGCTTACCAATAGGTTGAGCCACTTCAACAATTACCCCATCATGTAATTCGTAATGCTTGTTTTCTGGTTTCCATTTGACGAACTCTTCAAAGGTTAATGTTTTATTTATTGTTTGAGTCATACTTCCTCCTTTAACTCCTCCGGCGGTATCCATTGCAAAATCTCGCACGGCTGAATTCTGTAATGGTCACAGATTTTATGTAAAACGCTGGAGTTCGGTAACTGGCTGGCATCGTTTGATAAGGAATAGGCGGTTGTCCTGCTTATCCCCACATCCTGCCAGAACTGATATATAGATAGACCTTTCCCCTCCACGAACTCCTTTAACTTGTTCCTTACTGGCATATATAAGATTAATACTAATTAGCTGTTACTACCAACTAATTTACACTACTTATATTTTTGATGATAATTCATAAGTAGATGGTATTACAATATAGTTTGCACTAGTGCCATATAGTTGGTATATTAGTTTTGTGAGCGGGAAATGTGCAACATCGAAGCAACACGAAGGCAGCTTACGCAGATGAAAACTGCAAGACCAAACATAGCAACTTCTGAGCATATGGCTAGCACACACCACGAACATCTAAAAAAATGAAACGATTATTTTTCAGGCATTCTACTAATTAATCTGCACATTAAACGCAGTGCAGTGGACTATACGTGCGACATAGAAATTAGTGCAGAATCAACCAAAAATACAATGCTGTGTAAAGAAAAATTCAGTGCAGTTTTTATACCAGACCTAGACCCATATACAGAAAAAACCAAGTTAGCTCTTATTATGGGATTGCATCGGAACACGATTGGCAAGTGGCATAAATGGGCGAAAATGCTTGTCCTAGATTACCGAGCAGAAGCGGAAAAAACCCCATTGATGAATCGGTATCAGTGTTGGGTTATTGGGGAGATATACAGGTTATCCATGCTTCTAAAACGTAAACAGATGATTTGTTTGCACCTGCGAGACAACAGACATGATTACAGCTTCGTAAAATTCCAACAGATTTACAAAAACTACTCAATCTAATGGATCAAACAAAAATCAAATTGACCTAAGCTATCTGAACGGTGAATTAACGCGGTAATAACAGTTAGGCAATGCAACAACCTACCGCCTTCCAAGTTCTTGAAGGCAGCAGTACCTTACTTGATAAATAGCCGACCTAAACGGTTGGCATCTGGGGATTAAAACTCAGTTACCAGCTAATTTTAGGAGAATAAAAAATGTTTATTTCTGAGGCTGTAAAATCTTTAAACTTGACCGAAGATGACGTAAGAATGACGCTTGTAGGCGTTCGTGATGACTGGGATAACTGTCAAGAGATTAGTGAAGAGGAGTTCCAATTAATCAGTCAGAGTGTTGTTGCTTCTGGATTACCACCAGCGACAGGCGAGAGTACGGCACCTGCGAATACAGAGATTCAACCCGTTGCAGATATGCCGATTGAAAAGCAAAAAACCTTGCTGGATAACGCTTCTCAAATCCTGGGGCATCAACTAGTTTTATCTGTTCAGCGTCGAATTGAGATGGTTGATGCCATTGACAAGCTGACGAACCAAGTTATCCTCAACAACCGCGAAACCAACCAACAGCAACTTGCAGCACAAATTGCTCAACAAGATGACGCGACCAAATCGGAATTAATGCAAGCTATTAGCACTTTGCAAGGTTTAATCAACACGACCGTAGAAGTGCCAAAAGTTGATGACAGCGATTTTCAAAACTCGATTGCATCCGTTCAAAAAAAGCTTACGCGGTAGGAGGAATTACACCAAAAAAGCTAGGTAGGGGGCTGATAAAGGCTCTCTGCCTGCCTTTCACTGCTCCTGCCGATATCTTACAAGCAATTACAGATTTAGCCTATCAGAGGGAAGAACAATGAGAATAATCAACGCATTTATCACTCCACTTGACTTATTGAATTCTGGCTTGGAACAGTTGGCCACTTTAGTGTACAAGTTGCCTTTCTAATTACGTAGAGAATGGAACTACTTCAACAACTTCGCACCATTAGACATATAAAGGAAATTGATTTTGAGTCCAGTACTCACAGGGATTTCAAGTTAATTATCGGAGAGGTTTATTGCATTAACCGGCGTTATTGCTTATCAAATCATCGGATTTTCTGCATGTTATTTCCATCACGCTTATGCGATTACCTATCCCGGATTTCTCCCTCACTCACTCCCTCTCTCACTCTCTCCCTCAATCCCAAACGGTAATCTTGCAGCGCGTTGGGAGTAGCTCTTAATAGCCAAGTACCTTCTACGGTGCCATTGATTCAGTCATGGGAAGGAGTAGAAGAGGCTATACGAATATTAGAAACTGACCCTGACCGAAAAATGACAAACGCCCCCAAGGTACGAACTTGGAAGCGTAAGGGATGCATCTGCCGCAAGCAAATACACAACACAAAGGATTTTACCACGATGGGCATTTTAGAAAATCACGAGCAGTACGAATACTACTCACAACTCCTACCAAACGTAGAGAAAGCGGTAGGGAGAAAAGAAGTTAGATATTTTATTGACGGTTCGGAATTGATTAACGACATCTGCAACGAATGGGGCGAGTGTTTAACAAGATTGAATCGTGCCGATAAGCTGCAATTGATGGGCGCGATTGCCGAGACGCTTTATTTCTTGGAACTCAATAAGGGAGAGGAATTAAACGAAGTTACTTCAGAAGCGATAAGCCATTTAATCAATGATATTCCGGTTGATTCGTATCAAGCTTTATTAGGTGGATTGCTGGATGATTCGGGTAAACCCATTACCTACCACATAGACGGTTACGAGGTAATTGATTGCATGGTTGAGGAATTTGGGCAGTATCTACAAGGTCTCGATGATATAGACCATTACAAAGCTTTGTACCGCATCTCATGGGCTGGTGCGGGGATTCTGGAAGGGCAAGGAGAACCAATTTCAATCTGTTCAGAAACCGTAGAAGAGACTTGCAACAGACTTCACGAACTGGGTTCCCCTTCGGACGGATTGTATTTAATGCAAGCGATTAACGCAAATCTTCAGTAGATAAATACGGGGTGCATTTACACCCCACAACAACTTGAGCAGGATTTTAACTAATGAAACGTAATAGATTTTGGCGCAAGCACGGAACTAAGTACATTTTTGGCGGTGCGGCTTTGATATCACTGGCTTTGAGTAGTAACGACATCAAGCAAAATATGCAATCAATGTCCGAGATACGGCAGCAATTAGGTTCTCAGAGCTTGAAGCAAACCAAGCTCTCGGAGCAGCTTAAGTTTGAGCAGATACAAGCCAAAATCGCAGAGGCTAGGTACAAAGCTGGATGTGTTTTGGTTGTGGCACCAGAAAACGCTCGTAATCTTGCAACTATCGAAGAAGGAGACATAATTACAGACCGCAACAACGGTAAACCCTTGCCAGATAACACAGTTGTATGTAGTGGAGCGGGAAATACTGGGGTAATTAAGGACGGAAAAGTTGGATTGATTGCATTTACAGGGAATCGTGACTTGGTTTTAGATCAGGTCAAACGCATCAACGGAGCAAAACTATACTACTACGCACCTTCAAAGGAGATTAAGTAATTATGTCAGCATTCAACAAGAAGTCAGCACCTAACAACAGTGGCCACGGTGGCGCAGATCATCGCAGCAGTGGGAGAAAAACAAGCAGCAATCAATCAATACCTAAAATTTGGTTTAAGCTGCTTTACTTCCTATTAGTAGCGGCGGGTTTATATTTCGCATTTATGAACATCAACCCCTATGTTGTAGCAATTAAAATGATTGCTCCACAATTAGAAACCGCTGATTTCATGAGGCTTGTAAGCTTTATTCCTATCATTAACGGCATAGCGAACGCGATAGGACAAAGTATTTATTGGATAATTGGCGCAATATTTTGGGGCTGCATCCAATTGATTGAAGTTACCCCTATCATCCTTTACCAACATGGTGGTTTCTTAAAAGAAGTTATTAGCGGTGCTGAATCTACAAGCCAATATCAGGTAAAGGATGGAGATGACCCCACATTAAAAGCCCTTAAAGCTGCTTATAACTTGCTTCCCATAGCCTTTATTAAGAACCTGGATAGATTGCGAGTCTTTACCTACACCGTTGATGCATTCGTTTGTTTGAGCGTTTACAGCCCGGTTGATACTGGTAAATTACAAGATTTTTTCTGGGTAATCGCAACGGGACAGTTTCAGCGAATCAACTATCAAAACTTGGTTCTAAGCTTCTTTACCCTATTCGCAATTGAAGCAATCCTTTACTTAATTCTGAACGTAGGTAAGCTGGCATTCACCGTTAGAAAAGCGACTCGTTAATAAGCAAAAGCCCTCACACAAGAGGGCTACACATTTTATTACTAATAATCGCCGCTCCCGGCGCGGTTGATCATCATGACAAACTTTAATCCTAAAAACCAACACAAATCAAACGATGAATGGGCAGAATTAGCGTTACAAAAATCGGCTAACTCAAATACCCAGTATCACGTTATCGGTGGCTTATTCGGTTCGGTATTCCTTGCGGGTGCTACATCTCCTTTAACCGGGTTAATACTTGGTGTTTGGGTTATTTGGTCGGCTTGGGGCAAATCGGGGGAGAGCGCACGGAATAAAGAACACATCATTAATAGCCGTTGCATTGCTAATACTTTAGAGGGCGATGACTTCCACTTTTACCGCGACCAATACGGCTCGGATGCGGTAGCAGAGCAGTTACAGTTTGCTGAGAAGTTAAACCTGGGATTAAGTAATGATGCCCTTGATTTTTTGGAGGATTACGAGGCGTTAAAATCAAAACCCGCGCTTCCCCAAACCGAGCGCGGGGCGTTAACTATGGAGGTAGCGCATTCAAACCGCCCGCAAGAGCGCGGCTCAGTTTGTGGCTCCGAGGTACAGCAACCCCTAATGGTTCCCAGTTCCGCACCCCTCGTAAATACCCAAGTAGAGGTATGGAACCCGGAGCGCGATAACGAAGTTGATATTGTTCGGGAGATGACAGACCACATCAGCAATTATTTTGTTGTTGGAATTGGTGGAAGTGGAAAGGGAATGCTACTCGCCAATGCTCTCAGGGAGGTAAAACGGAAGCATCCCGATAAGAAAATCTTCCTCGTTAACGGTAAGGTTGACCCCAAGGAATCGGGGTATTTTGATGGAATAGTTGATGTAGAAAAGCCTTTACATTGTGAATCAGCCAAACCTCAAACAGTTGCAGCGTGGTTTGAGGCAGCAATGGAAGATTTTGATAAGTTCGCCGCACAAAACAACGGGGCATTATTAGTAATTGACGAAGGAACCATCATTGGAGCAAGACTTAAAACAGCCAAATGCACCACTTTAACTGATAAGTTAATCGGCATTACTTCTTGTGGTGGTAGTAGTGGTAAGAATGTATGGTTTGTTGCCCAAACTCCCTTTGTTGGTGCTAATGGTAGCGATACATCCGGTATCAGTCAATTAACCCCAATAGTATTAGTTAACAGCACTAATCTATCAGTGGTTGATAGTTGGAAGCGGGCATCAATATTTAAGAAGTTTGACACTAATGAAATATCAGAATTAGTTAATCAAAGCGATTGTAATAGGGCGGTCTATTTTGGGAAAAATGCCCAATGGTACGCAATGAATAAGTTAACTAACTATTCTGCTTTTAATAGAGATAAAGGCGAGTTTATCGGTGATATTAAAGCGGCTGATATTCGTAACCAAGATACTATTATTCAATCATTGTCAGCACAATTTAAGCTATCCCATAACGCTCAAAAAATCTTAGACTGGCTTGAAACTAAAGACAATAATCAATGGTTCTATTACCGAGCATCTGGAGAGAATAAGCGCGACGCAGCATTTGCAATGGTGCTAAGTAGATTGGGATTACTCAATGATAACTCCGAACCCAAAGATAGCTTTTTAGAGTTACTTGAAGCAGAAAAAATAGACCTATCAGATGACGAACTAGGTATCCGATTGCTGTAACAGAACTTGTAACTGTAACAGTAACATACGGCTGTAACACCTGTAAAAGCGTTTGTTACAGCCTGATCTGAGGGTTTGTTACACGTTACGTTACAGCGTTACAACATGAAAATTACTATTAGCTAAAACAATGCCATTACCCGAATCAATATACCAAAAATTAACCTTCATTAAGTATCCTTCTCCTCAGCAATCCGAACGAATAGAAGCGAACCGTAAATTTAAGCGAATGGAGGGCAAGCATAATTCTCGACCATGATAAAATTAGATTGCTTAAGTAAGTAAAATCTTTTTATAGACGCAGGCGATGGGAAGGACACTACAGAAATTAGAAAAGCAATTAAACTTCTTCTAAACGGAAAGGCTAATGAATCGCTTCATAAGGACTGTTTGAAAAATAATTTACTTTGCTATCTATCCGGTTTTTATTATTTGATTTAGAACAAGCTAGCTACACATTGTTCAATAAATGATTCGGATTTTGCAATCAGTACAACCGTTAGTAACGAGTATTTTGATGGACGCAAACTGAACTAACTACTACAGGATTAACACCATGAAATCAACTCACAACCTAGAACAATTCCACAATGAACTAAGTACGGCTTTAACAATAGTAGAAAACCTTAAAGCTAACTATCCCATGATGTTTAAAGAAGTATTGCCAGATGGAGAAGAAATTCGGATGGGGGATATCTTACAAGGGTTAGCTACTGCCCATGATGAAACAGCTAAATCCTTGGAATTAATTGGTACAGATTTAGAAATTGATTAATAAT
>CAKZYM010000844.1 GCA_937884685.1 uncultured Calothrix sp. | reverse complement strand
TGTAAAAGCAGAAGATGAAACACCAATAATTGAAATTGCAGGTTTGTTAGCGAATGATTTAACCAGCTACAACAACTATACAGTAGTTAGCGATGGTGAAATAAATATCAAATCGCTGCAAGTTAAAATTAGCAGTAAGAAAACCTTTGATTTCTTAAAACAAAAAGGTGTGCTTACAGCAGAAAATTTTGATTTCCGTAGCGACTACACAATCAATTTAGAAAATCGACCGTTGGTAAATTTAGATGGAAAATATACTAGTATCGAAGGTTTATTCAAGCAGCTAGCAGAAATAAGAATTTTATCAAGCATTATTTCCGCTCATTTGAAGCAAGAATCGGATACTTATATAGCCGAACAGTTAGATGAATTGAAAAGACATTATTTATCCGAGAATCTTTATCTCAATTTTCCTACAACTAAATCTGAAAGTGCGATTGATACAAGAATTAGCTATAAAATCGACATCGGTAGTAAAGATATTCTCAACTTGAGTAAACTGTATTCTGCAAATAAATTCTTGGAAAGAAGATACGAAGTTTACGATACTGAAACCGGGGAGATTTTTGTTAAACCGAACTTTGAAATGACATTGAGAGAAAGTATAGCAGTTCGTCCAAAGTCGCTTTCACCAAGAATGAAAATTACCAAAGTTGATGAATTGATGAAACCGATTTTTGATGATTTTCTCGGAATTGAGAATAATGGCAAGATTGCGGAGATTTTAGAAAAAGTTGGGGGAGTTCCGAGAAAAAATGTGACAGGTAAACAAGAAAAAATTACATTGCTAACCACATTGAAAGCTAAATTAGATAAATATGTAGAGAAGGTTTATCAAAATAGAATTTCACCTTTAGTATTTTACATTGGTTCCACGGGATTGTTACCCGATGGAATGGAAGGAAAAGCAATGAGTTCAATTCAACTTGCTGCGAAATATCCGAATTTGAGTTTTTCCAAGGATGAAGCTGAAGGTTTATTTTTTGAAGTTGGTGATAGTTTAATTGGGATTTATGAGAAAGTAGAGTGTTTTAGTCGGAAAAGTTTAGTTGAGGTTGGGTGATTTAATCTTAAAATTTTAAAATACTGGTTTACCAATAAGTTAAGCTACAGAGGTGCAAAATATGCGTCTCTTTTTTTTGGCATGAGTGTATTCAGATAACCAATAAAAAATATAGTTAATTTATTGTTTCTAAACTCTTGATATGATATTACTAATCTCAAGTTTGAACAGTAGAAAATTTGAGATAAATTAAGATAATAGTAGTATGACTAACATTTTTTCAGACTTGAGTGATAACCTTTCAGAATCGTTAAATTTTAGTACGCAGGGGTTAAATTTCACTGAGACAATACAAGACTTACTTCCTAATATTACTAATCAGAACTCTTCGAGCGGAACTCAACAGTTTTTTGATGAAATTATTTCAAGCATTAATTTAGTAGATTTAGGAAATTATATTCTCGATTTGGGAAGTGATATTCTAGACACTTTAGCAGACCCAATTGTTAATAACTTAGAAGATATTATCGGTAATATTAGTAATAATCAGACACCACAAACTTCCATATCTGATTTGATTGCAGGATTGAATACTATATCTAATTTTGACCTCGAAACAGACCTGACAAACCAAGATAATTTTTACAATCTTCCTTACCCAAACGATTTACGATTAAATCCAGACGGAACACCGGATTTAACAGGATTTCCAATTCCAGATAATAATATATTCGCCGAAAGCATCAAGAATATTGCAGATGATAACACCGGTTTCCCTACAAACACTGCGGGTTATTTTCGATTTAACTTTCCTGTTTCGACTCAAGATTTTGATGATGTTATCCCAGCAGAAACCAATTCACCAATTTTATTAATAGATATTGACCCCGACTCTCCGAATCGAGGTGAATTATTGCCAACCGTTGCATCAACCTTTAGACCGGATGTTAATTACGTTCCACCTTTCTTACTCGGAGTTGCTCCCGCACCAGGTATAATACTCAATCCCAATCGCACTTATGCCTATGTAGTCAAAAGCTCTCTTGATAATGCAGTGGGTAGACCTTTGAATGCTTCCCCAACTTTAGAGCAATTAATTAACGGTGAAACACCAGAAGGTGAATTAGGAAACCAAGCAAAGGAACTTTATCAACCACTTTGGGAAACATTAGAGGACATTGAAGTTAACCCCGACGAAGTTGCAGCAGCAACAGTATTTACCACAGGAGATATAGTATCGGAATTTGCTAGATTATCCGATACTATATTAGAACGCTACGATGTCACAATTGAAAATTTACAGCTAGCTCCCGAAGATGGTGCGAGCAATCCGCGTTTCTACGAACTACAGGGAACGGTAGAAATGCCGCAGTTTCAGAAAGGAACTCCACCCTTTAATACGGAAGGACTTTTTGAATTTGATGACAATGGTTCTTTAATAGAACAGCGTACTGAGGAAGTTCCGGTAACAATTACTATTCCCAAAACACCAATGCCAGATGGTGGTTATCCCTTGATGGCTTACTTCCACGGTTCCAGCGGTTTGAGTACTCAAGTAGTAGATAGAGGAACAATTACCGAACCAGGGGGAGAACCAACTCCAGGAGAAGGACCTGCATTTATAGTAGCCGAAAAGGGATTTGCTGCTGTAAGTAGTGCTTTACCGTTAAACGAACAACGTTTTCCCGATGGCTCGAATATTACCTACTATAGTCCGCAGAATTTAGCAGCATTTCGAGATACCTTCCGACAAACTGTAATCGAGCAAAGATTACTATTAGAAGCAATGGAAGATTTAGAAATTCCTTCAGAGGTGATAGGTTCTCAAGGAGATATTCTGCTTCCCAATGGAGAAACTGATTTTCAATTTCAAAGTTCACCTGTAGTAGCTTTAGGACAATCCTATGGAGCGCAGGTAGCTAATATTATTAGTGCAATAGAACCGAAAATCGGTGCTGTAGTACCAAGTGGTTCACCAGCATATTTTGCTTTACAAGCAGTTGAAAACGAAGACATTGAATCTCTTGCAGGTTTGTTTGTAGGAACATTACAAGAACTCAATCCCATTTATCCCGCTCTCAACTTGTTTGAAACTGCATTGGGAGCAGCAGACCCAATTGTCTATATGCCATATATTGCTCAAAGACCGTTACCGGGGAACCCAGTACGTTCGATATATCAACCAGTCGGTTTAGGAGATACTATAGTTTCCGAAAACGTATTTAACGCTCAAGCACTTGCTGCTGGAGTAGAACAAGCAGGGGAAGTACTTTGGTCGGAAATGCAAGAATCTCTAGCGCTGCAAGGGTTAGATGGTATTGAATCTTATCCAGTTTCTAATAATTTAGTATCAAAAAATGGAACACCATATACAGGGGTTGTCGTTCAGTATGAAGGTGATGGAATTGTCGATTCTCACAATATTTTTGCTCAGTTAGATGAAGTTAAAGAGCAATATAGTGAGTTTTTTGATAGTTTTCAGAAGACAGGAGTAGCGGTTGTAAATTAGTCTTAGATTGGATTCTCTTGGGATTTTGTAAATTTGTAGGGTGTGTGACGGCTAAAACAATTTATAAAGCATAACCAAATAGTTAGGAACTGCCGTCACGCACCATTGTAATTCAATAAAATCAAAACCTTAATACAGGAGAGGAAAATTTTTTAAGTGTGAATACGTTTTTATAATTCTAATTTTGGTATCAAAAATTTTTGTATTTACAAAACTCAATATTTAAAAATTAGAATTATGGATTTGACGCTATTTATTGTAATAAAAAAATACAAAAAATCAGTTAATTGAGAATAGCGTCATTAATAATGCAAATGTTGTCATTAAATTAACGAAAATAGGTTGTTACAGTGTGTGTATAAAAAAGTTGTCGAAATTTGAAAATTTTTTTTGATAAAATCAGTTGGGAGTATTATATGCAATTTTAAGCAAGTGAAATTTTAGATTAAAAGTTTTGTAGAGTGTGTGACGACTAAAAAATATCAACCACAATGAACTAATTAGAAACTTCCGTCATGCACAATTTTGAAATTCAATACAGTTAAAACCTCACCCTGTCAGAGCCGGACATCCCTCTCCTTATTAAGGCTACGGTGTATACACAAGTACTCCACGCATACGTTTCAGGGATTTTAACC
>CAKZYM010000843.1 GCA_937884685.1 uncultured Calothrix sp. | reverse complement strand
TAAGACAAAAAATATACATTTCACTTCCCATTGCACTTAGACGTAAGGGCATGGTCTTTTTTAGAGTTTCAAGCTATATCATCCAAGTTCATAGTAACCCTTAGCATTGGGGTTCATTTTTGAGTACAAAAATATTGATTCTCTTTGTATTAATCAATATTTATCAAGCAATAAAGCACACTATATTGCTCGGCATCTTTAATGGTTAGACACTTATTACTGATTGCCAAAGCGACATTTTATTAGTGTAATTGTTGCTGAATTTTGTGTGCATCTTTCTAAAGGTACAGTTCGGATTTATCATGCATTTTTGCCGGTTAAATTGTTTTGTACCGACTGCTGAAACCTATTTATAGGGAGCTTGAAATGAACAATTCTCACTCTAGTTTGATAGGGTCTCGAATTGATGATAATAGCGTTCGTTCGGAAAATAAAAGTGGTGAAAAATTAGCTGTTGGTAAGAAAGAAAAGGTAACTGCTTTAAGTGTGTATCTGTTAGGACGGCGAATCGATTGCATGAATATCCCTTCGATTGTAGAAGCCATTCGGAAAGCTTGTATAGAAGGCAAACAGATAACTGTAGCGCACTACAATATTCATGGCTTCAATTTATCCATGCAATTCCCTTGGTATTATCAGTTTTTGCAAAGTGCAGAAATTACGAATTGTGACGGTATGGGAATATTGAAAGCAATCAGTTTTATGGGGTTAGATTTACCCGTAGATTATCGAGTTTCCTATAGTTTGTTAATGCCTAAAATATTGGAAAATTGCAATCAGAATGAATTTTCAGTATTTCTGTTAGGTGGAAAGCCTCAAATTTTGCAAGAAGCAATTAATAATTTGCAGCAACAGTATCCCAAGGCTAGTTTTGCAGGACATCACGGATATTTTGATAAAGAAGATCCAGAAGCAAACGAAGCTCTAGTAGAGCAAATTAATCAATTTCAGCCCAATATTTTAATTGTAGGCATGGGTATGCCAATTCAAGAATATTGGGTACAAAAGTACCGCCATAAGTTACAAGCAAATACTATTATGGTTGGTGGGGCAATTATTGACCGTATGGCTGGAATGGTTTCTGACTGTCCGCGCTTCATATCTGATTCTGGCTTTGAATGGCTCTACCGTCTCGTCCGCGAACCTAAACGTCTAGCTGCTCGATATTTGTTAGGAAATTCGGCTTTTGCGTTACAAATTATGTTAGCCACTTTTAATAAGTCGCTGTTACGAGTAGAACTGACCCCAAAGGTGGAAAGCATTGATTTGAATTAACCGCTCGCATTTGTTGTGCAAGGTTATATGCTTGTTGTACGCTATTTTAGATGCAAAATCAAGCTAATTGAGGATATTTGCAATCGTTTTATTGCTTCTCTAAACTATCTGAATAATGATACATATCAGCAAAGATACTATGATTATTTACCTGATATCTTGCACTATTATCAAGAAGCTCAAATAGACCCGGTTTCTATTAGTGAAAACATGATTTTATCGTGGTTTAATCGTAAATAAACCGAGTTTCTAACACCGGTGCAAGATGTTAGATTTACTCCGCATTTTTTTCAAAATAAGGAGAGTTTTTTGAAACCATTAGTTAGTGTCGTTATCCCCACTTTTCACAGACCACAACTAGTAAAGCGTGCTGTGATGAGTGCATTGACGCAAACTTTGCAAAATATAGAAGTCATAGTTGTTGTCGATGGAATAGACAAAGACACGAGTTTAACACTTTCGGAAATAGATGATTCGCGACTGCAAGTAATCGAATTATCTGTAAACCAAGGAGCTTGCTTTGCTCGGGACTTCGGAGCTAAAACTGCTAGTGCAGAATGGATTGCTTTTTTGGATGACGATGATGAATGGATGACGCAAAAGTTAGAATTACAGCTTGCAACTGCGACAGCTTCCAATTATAAATTCCCGATTGTCAGTAGTTACCTAATCGCTAAAACACCACAAGGAGAATCAACCTGGCCGCGTCGAGTTCCCAAAAAATCGGAACCTATCAGTGAATATTTGTTTGTCCGAAACTCTTTTTTTATGGGAGAAGGATTAATCCAAACCTCAACCATATTTACAAAAAAGGAGTTGTTGCAGAAAGTTCCTTTCGATAACCATCTCAAGAAGCATCAAGATTGGGATTGGATTTTACGAGCAATTTCTATTGAAGGTGTTGGACTAGAATTTGTACCGGAAACACTCTCTATCTGGAACTTAGAAGGGACGCGCAAAAGTTTGAGTAAAAGCTTTTCTTGGGAATCTTCGCTTAAATGGATTCAGAACAGAAGAAACTTAGTTACCCCTCGTGCTTACTCGTCGTTTATCTTGGCAGAAGTCAGCGCACGAGCTGCTGCTGCTGGAGATAGTTTGGCTGTTTTGCTTCTACTATACGAAGCTTTTCAATTTGGTAAGCCTCAATTAATCGATATTTGCTTGTGTGCGGGAATGTGGATATTTCCCCCACATATCAGAGGTAAGCTGCGAAATATTCTGAAGGGAAAACCTAGAGCAATTGCTGTAGATATATAGTCAGAAGGAGCATTTTTAATGGCTGATAAACCAAAGGTTAGCGTTATAGTCCCTGCGTATAATGTCAGCAAATATATTCCGGAAGCTCTAGCTTCTCTGGAAAAACAGACATTTTCAGATTTTGAAGTGTTGGTAGTTGATGATGGGTCAACTGACGATACTGTGGCTGTTGTGCAAAAGTTCTGCCAGCGGGATAATCGATTTAGTTTATTGCAAAAGCCTAATGGAGGCTTATCTTCAGCACGCAACTACGGTATTCGTCATGCAAAAGGTGAGTATATTGCTCTACTTGATGGTGATGATATTTATCACAGAGACAAAATCGCAACCCATGTAGCTCGACTGTATGACAAACCTGATGTTGGGGTAGTTTACAGTGCTTCGCGGACGATTCGTGATGATGGAAAACCGACATTTATCAGTTTGAGTGGTAAACCAGTTCATTCAAATCCTCTCTTAGCTTTGTTGTGCAAAAATTTTGTCGGACATGGTTCTAATGCAGTATTTCGTCGTTGCTTGATAGACGAAGTTGGGGGTTTTGATGAAAACTTACGCAGTTGGGAAGATGTAGATTTATGGTTACGGATAGCTGCAATGCAGAAATGGCGTTTTTTCCGAGAAAAGCGAGTTTTATGCTACTATCGCGTCCGTCCATCCGGATTATCTTTTAATCTCGTACAAATGCGGAATTCTGGGACGATTGTGATTGAAACCGCTTATCAACGTTCACCAGAGTTAATTAAGCCGATGTTACCAACAGTTTACGCCTATATGTATCGGTATCTATCGAGGTTATGTCTTCAGGGTGGTGATATGCAAACAGCCCGTGATTTTATTGACCAAGCTCTGGTTTATGATAGTTCTATTTTTTATCGGGACATTCGTTCTCTAATAACTCTGGTATCGGTACGTTTATCACCAGTAGCAAAATTAGCTATCGGACGTTCTCTTGGTTGAATTTTTTGCAGACACTAGCATGTTTGTAGTTAGCGATTTATCGCTCTCATTGAAGGACTAAAGTCCTTACTACAAACTATTAATGATTGTTTAGTGGGAGCGATACGAGTAGTTTAATCGAGGAAAAAAATGCAAGTTGCTATATGCATCATCACTTGTAAACGCTCTGAGGGATTAAAACGTTTACTCCATGGACTAAACCAACTCGAATTTAAGCTTTGCAAAACACCCTCTGTACAAATTATTGTGGTTGACAATGATAAAGATGGCTCTGCTTATCAACTTTGTCAACAAATGAATTTACAAATTAAGTGGGGGTTGAAATATTGCATTGAGGAGCGTCGAGGAATTCCTTTTGCTAGAAATAAAGCTATTAATTGTGCTGGTCAAAATTTTGAATTTGATTTTTTAGCTTTTATTGATGATGATGAAGTACCTCAAATATCATGGTTAGATGAACTTTTACACGCTCAAAAATTGTACGATGCCGATGTAGTTTCCGGTCCTGTATTACCTTACTTCAATCAACCCGTTCCTGACTGGATTTTAAAAGGTAAATTTTTCGAGCGTTTGCGTTACCCTACAGGTCATCTTCTCGAAGGAGCAGCTACAAATAATGTATTAATTAGTAGAGAAATATTGCAAAAAATGCAGCCATGTTTTGATGAGCGTTTAGCATTATCTGGTGGTTCGGATTGGCATTTTTTCCGACGTGTACATAACGAGGGCTATAAAATTGTATGGGCAGATAAGGCTTTGGTTTCCGAATGGATACCAGCCAGCCGTGCTAATTTAGTATGGTTATTAAAGCGTAATTACAGATTAGGAATTACAGAAAGTTTCTGCGAGGTAGATTTAAATCCTTCATTTATAGTCAAAGCTATATGTATTTTCAAAGGACTTAGAAGAATCATCAAAGGAACATTATTAATTCCTCTATCTTTGATTTGGGGACAACATGAATTCTTTAGAACTTTGCGATACATCTATCATAGTTTTGGCATGCTTGTAGGTGTTACAGGAAATAAATATCAAGAGTATCGAAAAATTCACCAGGTATAAGAGGTAATAAGTAATAAGTAGGAAGTAGGAAGTAATAAGTAGGAAATAATAAGTAATAGGTAAGAGTGAGATAAGGATAGAAAAGGAAATATTTTTATTATTAGGGAGCGAGACGCTCCCACTACATTGGTAACTCTTAACTCGCTACTTACTACTTGCTACTTATTACTTACTACTTACTACTTACTACTTGCTACTT
>CAKZYM010000842.1 GCA_937884685.1 uncultured Calothrix sp. | reverse complement strand
AGGCAATGTACTTCTTTAAACCACCCATACCTAAAACAGTATCTATGTAAGCGTCTTGCTGTACGCGCAGAAATTTGTAAGCGATATAAAAATCAGCCAATGCCTCTAATTCATCACAACTAAAATAAGTTGCTTTTTTTGGTGGTGTAAGTCCAGCCCATAAACACCAGTTCTTAATTGTTTGAAGGCTAACTTTGCATTTTTTAGCCAATGTACTTTGGGTATAAAGTCGCTGAATATTTTTCATGCCTTCTTCATCCCAATTCGTTTTCAACTACTAGTCAGGTGCAACTTTAATTCAAGTTTAGTTGAATTGCAGTTGCGCTACATTTACGATATTTACTATTAAACCTGATGTTTATAAACTAGAGGCTATATTCCCGTAATTTCAGGATAATTCAAAATTTGATAAATATTATTTTGCCTTGAGATGAAAATATAAATTGGTTTATTTCATATGAAACAGGTAATTAGTATCTAAATTAATACTAATAATTAGGTTTTTTCCACTAAAGGTAATTAATATTTGAAAGTAACTTGAATAGCAGGAATGGTAATGTTACGATAAGCGGTTGGACATAGGATAAAAACAGCTTAGGAAAATAGAGATTTTTTATAAATGAACAAAACTGATTTAATCAAGAGAGGATATTTTCCAAAAGAGCTTCCACCTCCTTTTAATACAATATTGCTTGCCGACTTAGCTTTATCAAGTAAAACACTATTAAATAATTGTCCTAAAAAACCTACGAAACTTTATTACCATAATCATGTTAGGTATGGTTCGCTTAGAAGAAAATTAGGTACTCCTAATCCAATATATTTTTTACAACTTTCCGATTTAATGTATGAAAAATGGTCTGAAATTCAACAAATAATAAGTAAATCAAAATATTCAAAGAGTAAACCTATATATACGCCATTACCTCAGCGCAATCGTTCTATATCTCCTGCGCTTGAATTTGGTCTAATTCCTGTTGAACGAGCTAAAAATAGAATTGCCGGACGATACATATTACAAACAGATATTTCCCAATTTTATCAATCAATTTATACCCATAGTATTCCTTGGGCTGTACATGGAAAAAAAACTGCAAAGAAACACCGTGAGGTTACAAGCAAGTATTTTGGGAACAAACTAGATAAATTGCTGCAAAACAGTCAGGACGGTCAAACATTAGGAATTCCTATTGGTCCGGATACTTCACTCGTTGTTGCAGAATTACTACTTTGTACTGCGGATGTGGAATTAGAGAAGCGGTTAAAAAAGACTTGCGCTTACCCGTTTAAAGGGTTTCGTTATAGTGATGATTATGAATTCACTTTTCAAAATCTTTCAGATGCAGAATCGGCTTTAAGTCAAATTCAGCAGGTTTTGTCTGAATTTGAATTAACTATTAATCCAGATAAAACATTTATCCTTGAATTACCTTGTTCTTTAGATTCCATATGGGTTTTAGAATTATCTGAATATAAGTTTAATGACAAGAAATCAACCCAAATGCAGGATATTGTCCGCTATTTTGATAAAACCTTTCAACTATTAAATGAATTTCCTAAAGAACCCGTACTAAAATATGCAGTAGCGCGAATTAGAAATCTAGATAATCTTCATCCAGATAATTGGTCTCTTCTAGAAAGTTTGTTATTACAATCGGTTACGATAGACCCTGTTACTTTACGCGACTCACTTTCTATTATTCAAGATAAACAAAGTAATAAGTTCAAAATTGATTTAGAATCTTTGGAAAAAATTTTAAATTTTCAAATTTTAAGATATGCCCCACTTGGGTATAGCAGTGAGGTTGCTTGGGCTATTTGGTCAGCAATTGTGTTTAATTTACCAATTAGCAAACTCGCCGCTGAATCAATTTCTCAAATGTCCGATTCAGTTGTAGCACTTTTAGCTTTAGATGCACGCAGACGCGGACAAATTAATCAGGGTTTAGATACAAGTAAATGGGAGGAATTCTTATTAAAAGAAGAACTGTATGGCGAACAATGGTTACTTTCATATGAAGCCAATAGGCAAGGATACTTATCTGGAACAGAAGATTATGTAGCGTCTGATTCTTGGTTTTCTCAATTAAAAAACGCTGGAGTTACATTTTATGATATAAATGCTCCGCTTATTATTCCTCCTAATAAGAATAGCGGACCTTCTGGTCAAGATTAATATTTTAACAGCCAATCTATTGATTAAAAAGTTTAAATTTTATAAGTATTTTTATATATTTTATCTCTTAAATATTATCTTAACTAATTATCTATTTCTATATCACAGCATTCGCAAGCAGCCATTAACTCTTTTTTAAGACGTTCGCGTATAACTAAAGGTGAAACAATTGCAATTTTAGACGCATCTGGCAAAATTTCTCTGATAAACCAAAAAGTACTAAAAATTTTTCTTACTACTTTTCGGGTTGGCTCTTTCCCAGGTAGCAATTCACTGATTATATCTTCATTTTTGGTTTTATAAGAAACAGCTAATCTACCGAACAAACGCATTTCTACTTCGATATAATCTAAGTCGGGATACCACGAATCAGAAATTGGTGTAATACCTGCTTCTGGAATTCTATCTAAACGCAAACTCCAGTTGTGAATTAGTTCCGGTATGTCTAAGTTCCTTTCTGTTTCTTCACACCAACAATCAAGATATTGACGTTGCTCGTGAGGGACAACTTTAGCATGGCGAACGCTAAAATTTAACCAATGTCCTCTTGCATCTTGATAGGATAGCTGAAATGATTGTTGACGACGAATGTAACGGTTAATCTCTATACGCCA
>CAKZYM010000841.1 GCA_937884685.1 uncultured Calothrix sp. | reverse complement strand
TTCAGCGATTCAGCGGAGTTAGAAGAGTTAATCAAAGAACCACTCGAAGGTAAATTCAAATCAAAAGCTGAAAGACCTCAAAGACTACCAGAATCCTTTGGAATCCTCACTAAAACAATGGCTTCGGGTAACAAAGAAATCGACGAAGTATTTAAAGGTGTTCCACCTCAAGATATTCTCGGAAAAGTTGCTCCCGTCAAGAAG
This sequence comes from uncultured Calothrix sp., assembly GCA_937884685.1. Lineage (GTDB taxonomy): Bacteria > Cyanobacteriota > Cyanobacteriia > Cyanobacteriales > Nostocaceae > Rivularia. The sequence goes on along the minus strand of CAKZYM010000841.1, from coordinate 2,667 downwards.
GTGACTCAAGAACAGCTACCCAAAGAGTTGAGAAAACTTATTGGTGGAGCAAGAAGAGAAGATATAACTAGCTTGTTGGAAAGAGTTCCAGATGCGGAACAGTTTTTAATTGACAAGCAATCTCAACCCGGTGACAAACCACCAGTTAACGGTGGAGAACAACCCGACAATAAAAATCCACTTCCCGTTGTTGATTCTGAAGACGACACAATTATTCTTCCCAATAAACCAAGAAAACTTTTAAAAGGAAAACGTCCTCGCAACTTGTTAGAACTTGATGGTGATGACTTAACCGATACCAAAATCAAATTCAGCCTCAGCAGTAAGAATCTTCCCCCTGGAAGAATCCACGAAATCGCTATTTTCACCACAGAAGACGAAGAAGGAACCATCAACGGTATAAGTCCAGAAGATGGAGGTTATAAGGAAGCAGCACTTAGTAAAGCTCGCTCTATTTTCTCCATCCTTCCCGATGACTTTATCGCAAATCCCAAACGGATTATGAAAGGATTTGCAAACCAAAACATTGGTTTCCTACTCATCAAAAACGGTACGGTAGATAGCGCTCGTCGTGGTAGAACATCATATGATAGCGTATTGCTCGGAAGTGAAGCTCAAGGGGAAAGTTTCCAAAGAATGCAGTTAACCGAACGAGGTGAAAATTCCTTCCGCTTGTCATTTGAGGATGGAATAGACGATGCTGACTTTACCGATATAGTTATCGATGCAGAACTAACCGACGAAACCCCCGAAATCGGAACCGATACCCAAGGTAACAATCAAGGAGAAATGTTAGACCTGAGAAATTATGCAGGGAAACAAATTAAAATAGAAGCTCCCATTGTCAGAGAAGAATCAGCATACGAAAATGTTGTGGGTTTCTACGTAGTCGAAGATGAAAACGGTGCTGTTATTGACCCATTAACCGGTAATTTGATAAATCCTGGAGAAGCTGGCTATACCAAAGCTGCACTGCGTAACAGTCAAAATAATGCTTTCCAAATGGGTGAGCAAGGAATTGGCGGAAATAGAGAAATCGGAGGTGGTAAAATCTTCGCTCCTTTTGCTATTGCTGACGGTACCCTCGAACAGGTATTAGACGACGACACCGATAATGACCCCGAAGTTTTCTTCGCTCATATCGCTGCAAATAGCGACGGAGTAGACCACATTCGCAACTTAGGTGGTAATACCTGGGGTGTAGAAGATTTAGTCGGTGGTGGTGATATGGATTATAACGATATCGTCTTTAAATTAGATGTGACTGTGGGATAAATGCAGTTTCTCTTGATTTAAGTTAAAAGGTTTGAGTCTCCTTTCCCGTTAGAGCTTTATGCTTTCGCGGGATTTTCTTAATTATCAACCAGATTTTTTATCATATTTGTGCAAGACTTTTTGATAAATCAAAATAATAGTTATATCTCCGCAAATTTTAAACAGTGAAAATCAAAAATTAGTGGTAATCTGCAAAATATTTATCAACGTAAATGTACTAATTATGCTGAAATGACTTGAGAAATTTTTAGAACATTGGAACAAAATAAAAGGTTGTAGAGACGTAGCACTGCTAAATCTTCCGAAGATTGCAGAAAAACGAACCCCTAATAATTCATGCAAGAAATTTCTGTACATGCAAACAGGACTACTTGCACAATTAAAAAAAAACAATTATAACTACCTGTTATGCCTAATTATTTACCAGTTAACTGAAGTTGAATGATTTGATGAGCAGGAATCAATTAATAACGCTTTTATCTCTCACAAAATTAAAATTAGTATTACTCTACTTCTCATCGTTGATTATCTCTCCTGCTTCGGCTCAAATAACTCCCGATACAACTTTAGATAATTCTCCTTCAAAAGTAAATTCTCAAAGTTTAAATAATCTATTGATTGAAGGTGGAGTTAAAAATCAGAGCAATCTTTTTCACAGCTTTCAAGAATTCAACATTAATAAAGGACAGCAGGTTTTTTTTGCTAATCCTCAAGGAATAAGTAATATTATTACTCGCATCACCGGTAACAACCCCTCGAATATAAACGGTGTGTTAGGAGTCAACGGTTTCGCAAATTTATTTTTTCTCAATCCAAACGGAATTATTTTCGGTAAAGATGCTCGTCTTGATGTAAATGGTTCTTTTATTGGTTCGACTGCTGAGAGCATAAATTTTTCAGATGGTAGTTTTTTTAGTGCTATTGAACCAAATAATCCAGCTTTATTAAAAATAAACGTTCCTTTAGGATTACAGTACGGAAATAATCCCGCAGCAATTCAACTAAAACAAGCAAATTTACAGGTAAAACCCGGTAAAACATTAGGTTTAATTGGTGGAAATGTTAGTTTGGATAATACAATTCTTAAAGCACCGGGGGGAACAATTCAACTAGGTGGTTTATTAGATTCGGGAATTGTTAATTTAAACAATTTTAAATCTTTTAGTTTTCCGCAAAATATCAAACTTGGTGACATTTCATTAACTAATAAATCAAATATAGAAGTTATAGCTGATGGTGGTGGAGATATTTTTGTTGATGCTAATAATTTTGATTTAGATAATAGTAATTTACGAGCTGGGATTAGAAAAGGATTGGGAAATAAAGATGCAGTTGCAGGGAATATTGATATTAATGCTCGGGGAGATATTAATCTTAACAACAACAGTAATA
>CAKZYM010000840.1 GCA_937884685.1 uncultured Calothrix sp. | reverse complement strand
TTGTCGTAAATTGTCCTTTTTCTCATTATTTTATCAACTTAAATATTTAACACTTGTTTTAATCTTGAATGCAGCAACTAACATTACAATTACTTACAGCAGAAACAAACAATACGCAAATATGTAGTAGTAAAAGAAACATTCAATCATCTATTTTTGCTTATTAATTTGTGTTTTTGAGTGATTTAAAATACATATATGCAGTTATTATATAAGAATAAATACTCTGTAAAGCCTAGACAGTAATCAGGTATTGAGATTAGATTATATTCTGTGAAAAGCTTATTATGAATAGGTTATTTGTTTTTTTAAAAGACAAATAAAAAATGAAAAACATTTGACACTTTAAAGAGTCATCTGTTTAAATAAATACAGATTATTAAATAAAAGATAATCGTAAAATACTTAGACTATGTAACTAAAGAAGAAAGAAAAGACACAGGAAAAAGCTTTGTGAACTAACTTACTTTTTACAAAAAGCTTACCTATTCTTAAACTTTCGCTATTAAAGTAGCAAAGGCGATATAAAATTGTTTCCTATCTAACTAAAGATGCTGGTGTAATAAAAAATAAACTGATGAGTATCAAACGTCGTGATTTTTTGTTGTTGATGGGAGGAAGTGCGGGTGCAGTAGCACTTGGTTCGCTGTCAGGGTGCGATAGTAAAATTACATCAAGACCAAGTACGCCACAAAATCAGGCGCTATCCGTATTTCAACCTGTAAAAGGCCCGATTCCATTACAAAATGCCGAATTGAGCTTAGAACAGCAACAAGAAGTTTACCGCAACTATGAAGTAGTTGATGATTTGGTACTGCCGAAAGGTTTTGAATATCAAGTTATTGCTGCTTGGGGCGATAAAGTTGGCGATTCCCGCTTTGGTTACAATAATGATTATCTATCTTTTGTACCAACGGGAGAAAATGAAGGATATCTCTCAGTAAATTTTGAATACATTAGCGCTAGACCTTGGATACAAACTTATGACAAGGTGATAGGAAAATCTCTTCCAATTGACGAAGTAATAAGCAATCTGAAAACCGATTCCCAAGGGAAAAGTCAGGTTAATGCTTATGGTTTAAGCAAGGATGACCCGTTAAAAGCTAAAATACAGGAAATCAGTTCCGAAGCATTACTAGATCAGGGTTTAGGCATTATTTCCATTCGCAAGAATGCAGATGGAAAATGGGAACGTACTAATAGCGATGCAGATAGACGTATTAGTGGAATTTCTGGTTTAGAAGACGGACGCTATCTTAAATCAACAGGTCCTGCTGTAGTTGTATTCAATAAGCAGCAAGGTCTTGGCTACACTGACAAACTTGGTGACAGAATAATTGGTTCGTTTGGAAATTGTGCTGGTGGAACTACACCCTGGGGAACTGTACTGAGTGCTGAAGAAAATTTTCAGGCACAAGTACCCGAACCGGTGTATGCTGATGGAACTTCCTTTAGTCCCGACAAAGTTCCTTTTATATTAAGTAAAGGAGACTTGTTTGGTCAGGGTAACGTTTTTGGATTAGCTGGAAATAAATATGGTTGGATAGTCGAAGTAGACCCAGCGAACCCTAATGATTACGGCACGAAACATACTTGGTTAGGACGTTACCGCCATGAAGCAGTAGGTGTTCGTGTCGAATCTGGAAAACCTCTAGCATTTTATTCAGGGTGCGATAGAAGAGGAGGACACGTTTATAAATTCGTTAGTCGCGGTAAAGTTTCTAATCCCCAAGACAAGTCTAATTCCAGACTTCTTTCTGAGGGAACACTTTACGTAGCAAAATTCGACTCTAACGGAACGGGTAGCTGGATAGCTTTAAATGCAGATACTCCTGTAAATCCAGACCTTCCGAGCAATATTGCCGGAAAATTAATTAATCTACCATTAGGGCCGCAATCATCCGAGCAAAAGCAGACGCTTTTTGAAGTACCAGAACCAATTAAAAGTAATTATCTTGTAGTTACTAATGACGAAGAAATTGCACGGTACAAGCAACAATTCAAAAAGCTGGGCGATTTATATACAGGTAATGCCGAAGAAAAACAGGGTGTAATATTAATAGATGCTCATTATGCTGCTAATGCGATAGGTGCAACTTGTACGGCTCGTCCGGAGGACACTGAAATTGCACCGAATGGTGATTTGTATATTAGCTTTACCTCTGGTTCCCCAAGTAAAGATGGTGGCCCAGATATCAGAATATTCAAAGGTCCAAAAGGTGAAACTCCTTACGAGTACGGATGGGTAATGCGTCTAATAGAAGACCGCAACAACCCCGCAGCCGGTACTTTTAAGTGGGAAATGCTTGCTACTGGTGGCGAACCTAACAGCGGTGGCATGGGTTTTGCAAACCCCGACAACCTGCTGTTAGACAAAGGTGGAAATGTATGGATGGTAACGGATACTTCAACATCCAAGCTAAACAACGCTGTCAAAAGTCGTATCGACGATGAAGGTAAAGCCGCAAATATATCCGGATTATTTGGTAATAATACTATTTGGTATATTCCTACTTCTGGTGAAAATGCAGGTAAAGCTTTGTTATTTGGTATCGGACCAATGGAGTGCGAAACAACTGGGCCGTACTTAACTCCCGACGAACAAACCATGTTTTTAGCCATCCAGCATCCAGGAGAAGCTAACGGAACTCGCCTAAACCAAGCCTCGGAAACACGAGATTATCTGGTTTACAGCACTACAGGAGAAGAATTTACGCAAAGTCGTGAAGTCCCCATAGGCTCTAACTGGCCGAGCAAACAAACCGATGCTCCTCCAAAGCCTGCGGTTGTTTATGTCACCAAGCTTTCAGAAACTTAGTTGCAAAATATTCTCAATTGTTTTAGAATAGCTTTCAATGTGATTCAAGACACCGCATATTTGTTTTTTTTGAGAGTATTTCGCAACTAAGCATAAAGGGAATTTAACGTTCCCATAAACACAAAGTAGCAAATTTACGTAATAATAGTAACTGTTGTGCTAAAACCTAAGTGACTAAATATACTTTTGATTTCTTATATTATTACTGCTAAAAACT
>CAKZYM010000839.1 GCA_937884685.1 uncultured Calothrix sp. | reverse complement strand
GTTAGTTTCGTCCGCAACTTCCGGGAGACGTAGCACTGCTACGTCTCCACAAGCCGTTAATATTATATTTTCTGCTCGGCAATTTTTGATTGGAATATTACTAGTTACAAGAAGGATAAATGAATATAAAAATACGTATATTTTCCCATGTCATACATTATTCTTTTTTTGTATAAATATATTTATGACATTCAATTCATCAGAACTTATTCAAATTAATAAGAAAAAAATAATCTATATTTAGATTAAAAATAATTTCTTTATTTGTTAATAAGATTAGAATGTTTTTTTTTAATAAACAGTTTTAAGTGTATTGAGGAGACTTGAAAATGAAACGTACTTTATTTGCTGCAATTAGTTTTGGAATTACCTGCATCGGTGTAGCTCTAAATGCTCCTGCAAATGCTGCTCCAAGTACTTATCAAAATACTTGTAGAAATATGAATGTTGTTGAAGATGTACTTGAAGCAAATTGTTTGACAAGAGATGGACGCGAAGTTTATACAAATATTCGTTTAAGAGGAATTGAAAATATTGATGGCAGACTTGTAGCAACAAATCCTAACAGAGTTAGTAATTTCTATCAAACTTGTGGTCGTTTTTCCGTTAGAGGAAATGTACTTCGAGCAACTTGCAGAACCAGAAATGGTGGATTGAGAAATACAGCAATAGCTTTGGACGGAATTGACAACGTTGATGGAAGCTTACGCTACTATGCACCTAATGTTGCATCTCGCAGCTTTGCTCCTCTTCCACAAATGTATTAATTGATTGCTAATTGTTTCTAATGTAACTAATTTTGCTTTTCCTTAATGGAATTAATAGTTCTATAAACTGTTAGCGCCACTCAAAATAGATTCCTTTAAATAATGTAGTCATGGTTATTTTTTACCACGACTACATTATTGTTTTTGGATAATAAAAAATAGGAAATTTATAATTTAAATATTAGATACTTGGGGTTGCTGTGGTTGTTCGTTCGTTTGATTTTAGTTTGAGGTTATTTTCTAATTATCTATTCACTCGATTAGGTATCTATTTAGCAGGGGGAGCAGCAGAATTTATATGGTTGACAACTAGGCTGCTGAAGAATTAAATTACCCTTCTGTTAGGATAAAGATTCTTGCTACAAACCTGTAGAAAAATACAGTTTAAAATTCACGATTATGTCTATGTGAATTTATCGATATGTTCCGGGTATTCTAAGACAATATTCCGTTTAAGCCCCATTTTTGAATTCTATGAACACAGACCAATCGATTCCTTTGCTTTATCGCGGACAAGCTGGAAATTACTTTGGTAAAGAATATGAAAGTCCATCAGAAAATGTTCACCCCAGCATTCTTGAAGTCGGACAACTGCTAGAAAATCAACCTAATGTTTATCTACTAAATCTGACTTGCTCGCAATTCTAACAGAAAGAAATTTACGCATACGTGAGCCAGGATAAACGCACCGCTATTTCCGTAATGTCCCAAGAATCGGGTTTGCAGGGAATCGATTGCGTTTGTAGATTTACCGATAATACCTACCTAACAACCACCACGGTAAAAGTGATTCAAAATGCTTATGAGGAGCAGGGGTTATTTCGCGTTTCCTTACCAGGTTCGAGTGTTTCTGAACTGATAACACAGCATTTAGCTTATGTTGAAGATTTTGAAAAACGTTGTGGTGAAGCACTATCGATGTTTGAAGATTTATTGACAATTGCTCAAATGGTGGATGAGTATACAATCCGTCAAGAAGCTAATTTTGGACATGGTTTAGTTCAGTTTACCAGCGGACTTGCTTCGACTGGTATGGCTCAGATGATGGAAGATGATACTGATGGGGAAGACGAGGAAGCAGCATCTCCACTAGAAAAACTCGGTGATGCTGCAATGTACGGTAAATTAGCTAAAGTTCAGCAATTAATTGCAGAAGGTGCAGACGCTAACGCAATTACTGAATGTGGTAAAAGTCCCCTGATGCTAGCTGCAATGTACGGACACAAAAACGTAATGGAAGCATTGCTCGACGCAGGAGCAGACCCCAATCTTGGCAGCGAAGAAGAATTTGAAGAAGGTACAACAGCTTTAATGTGCATTGCTAGCAGCTTTTTTGCTTCTAATCGGGCTGAAATAATTAAATTTCTTGTGAATCGGGGAGCGAATCCCAACGCACGCAACGAAAACGGTGAAACCGCAATGATTGTAGCTTGTAATAATGCTGATGCTGTGAAAGCATTAATTGAAGCGGGAGCCGATGTTAACATCCGAGATAACGAAGGGAATACAGCCATGATGCTAGCAGATTGGACGGTACAGCAATTGTTGCGTCAAGCTGGTGCGACATTTCCCTCTACTTAATAAGGTTTTAGGTTTATCTAACATTTTATATCAGTATCAGAAAAATCCGGTTTCTTGTCGTCATTACAAAAAACCGGGTTTATGTGAGCTTCTTGAGAATGA
>CAKZYM010000838.1 GCA_937884685.1 uncultured Calothrix sp. | reverse complement strand
ATTCATGAGCAAAAATGCGGTGTAGCTTTGCTTCCCGCATTATTTGCGTCTCACCGCCTCACTTCGTGTAGGCGGGAGGCTTCTCCGGTTTTAGCTAAAACGCTTCTCTAAACTGCTCCAAGTTTCTGATCTAACCATACCATTAACAACTAAGTGATTATCTTCCTGATATTGTTTAACAAAGTCTTCAGTTTTATTGCCAAAAATACCATCAACAACGAGTACGGAACCGTAAACTTCATTGAGCATCATCTGTAGTGTTTCAACATCACTACCAGTGCTACCATTTTTTATAGTTGTACGAGTTGAAGTTGTCATTGTTTTTTCTCCTGAAATTCATTTGTTTGCTTCAATAATTTCAGTATTATTTAATTTCAAGGGGAAATCATTGACAGTTACGGACAAATCAGATGGTAATTTCTAACCATTAATCATTGCACTTTTCGGCAATTCTCCTACCTTCCAAGAAAGTTCGCAAATTACCCCTCCCTTGGGTAAAGACTCCCGACGAAATTCTCCTCCCAATCTTTTCGCTAATAAATGGCTGTAGTTTGTACCTTGTCGTTCCTTTCCTGGCTTTAAACCACAGCCATTATCCCGTACCTTAAGAATATAATTACCTTCACGTTCTTCCCCCGTAACCACAATTCTAGTTACACCACGAGCGTGTTTACCAACATTACACAAAGCTTCCTCCAGCCACAAACACAAGTCGCGTTTCATTTCCAAATTTAAGGAAGCTTGACTAATAGGTGAAAAATTCCGCACTTTGACTCGAATAGTTTGGAAGTAAGGAAGATTACGTTTAAGAGTTAGGGAATATGCTTCATAAAGTAAACTATGCAAGGGAAGTTTTAGGTTGATAGAGGTTCCTTCCCCCAAGCGAAGAGAATTTTCAAAATTAGCAGATTCTAAAGTTTCTGGTGATATTACTGAATTAATTAATGTATTATTTTTATCTATAAGGCTGTGTCCCACTGTGCGAATTTCAGTATTGAGTTCGTTCAAACGTTTTAAAAATTCTGTTTGAGATATCTGCTCGGTTTGCACATCTCTTTGCAGTAATGCTAGGGTTTGCAGTGGTCCATTATGAATTTGGGTAAAAGCTTGCTCTAAAGTATTTTGGCGAATGCTCTGCCGTTCTACGATTTGAGCATAGTACTGGAGACGTTCCGTATACAAGCTTTCCACAATTGACTGGAGATGATTATGCAAAAAAATCAGTACAGTTTGCGTCCCCATTACTGGACCAAAGGACATGAGTAAATCTAGTCCTCGTAGGGAGTATAGTTCTTCTTGGTTAAAAATAAAGTAGGTCAAAATAGGTCCAGCAACACCTATCCAGAGCATTATAGTTGCCAATAACAATCGTTGAGGACGCACAGTTATCAACATAAACGTCATCAACATCAACGATACTGAGGATATCGGTGGTAAATTATCTACAAGACTAATGTTGGATGAACTAAATGCCCTCACAGAGAAAAACCAACAAGGCACTACAAGAAACATTACGCTCAGAAGTATACTCAGATTTATTACTTGTTGCAAGCTCTGGGGTTTTGTATAAAGACGTATCAGTAATATTAAAGATATAATTGCGGATAGGGGAGGAATAATTAAATGAAGCGGGTAAGTATTGGGTTCCAATCTATGGACAATAGTGGCAATAATTGCGCCCACAAACATTAAAATCAAAACAGCTAGAACCATTCGACGCTTTAGTTTACTTTGGGGATCTAAAATGGTGGAAATCATATCCGTTCATCAATATAGTAAACCTTTTTCTAACACGGGGATTTGCGGAGCATACTCGAAGTTTTTACCTCTTCAGAATAAATTATCGTAATAAAATACGTCTTTTATCTAGTTTTAGCATGCATAAGAAGTTTTGTTTGAACAGAATGCGCTTTGCATACCGCGACTTCAAAGCCTACTGATAATATCTAAAAAAAATATAAAATATTTTACTTTATGTCTACTTATGGCTACAAGCTGCCGTGAAACAATTTCGGATATTTTCAAATCATATTGAATAATCTCTAACTCCTCCGGGAGATGCTTCACGATGAATTATGCCCCATAATTTACTCCCGTAGCAATATATGCCATTTTATCAGCAGTTTTTTATTTACTGAAAGCTGTTGATTTTTTATATATTTTATTTATATTGAACTAAAAATAATGCTGTTTTTTAAGAAACAAGACTAATCATCAATCAAGGCTCTTCATTGATTTTTACTGTTATTTAAATTTTCAACATCCACAAGAATTGAATGGTAAACATCACGTAAAGACTCTAATAATTCTTGTTGGGGTACTTCATGAATTTCAACTTCTCTGATGAGAAACGCCAAGGTTTGCATCGGACCGTTGTGAATTTCTGCAAATGTTTTTTCTGTTAACTGTTGCTTCACCTTGAGTTGTTGTAATAAATGACGTTTTTCTCGCTGTAGACGTAAGTAAAAATAGAAAATATACAGGATTATTCCCATTGTTCCCAACACAAATATTCCTTGTAAAATCATCCCCATTGTATCCATCTTCTCTTATCCCCTATTCCCATGCAAGAATAGAAACAGGTGTAGTTCCTCCAGGAAAGCCTACACCTTTTTACAACTAAGACCTTAATTAATTACACTTCATATTTAAATGCTTCATTCTTATTCTTTTGACATCTACTTCTGTTTTTTGAGATTACTTATTTTTATAAATCCCAATTATTACCAAATAAATGTTATTAAATAGTGGTAATAATTAATTTCAGTTTCAGCATTTAGTATACCACTGCGCTTGTGCAGTCACTTTATTGTCTTAACTACAATTTTCAACGCCGATCAACTTAATCCACGCTCGTCGAGAATTGAAGTA
>CAKZYM010000837.1 GCA_937884685.1 uncultured Calothrix sp. | reverse complement strand
AAGCTGAATTCACTTCTCAAATAGCAGCCCAATTAGGAGTAGCTTTACAGCATTCTACTTTGTTAGCTTATACTCGTCAGCAGACGAAAGAACTAAAAATTTCTAATACAGAACTTCAACGAGTCATAGAACAGCAAAAAGCTCTTTCGAGTATTGTTGCTAAGATACGCGAATCTCTTGATGTTGAAGAAATTTTCCGAATTACCACCAAAGAAATTACTCAAATTTTAGATGTCGATAGAGTTTCAGTTTATCAGTTTAATTCGGATTGGGGTGGAGAATTTGTTGCTGATTTTGAATGTGTTTCTCCCCGATGGCTCGATGTTGGTAACTTAGGAGTGGATACTGTTTGGGATGATAGTTTTCTTCAAGAAACTCAAGGTGGTAGATATAGCAAAGGTGAAGTTTCTATAGTTAATGATGTTTACCAAGAAAACTTTTCTCAATGTCACCTCGATATATATGAGCAGTTTCACATCAAAGCTTTTATTCTCGTACCGATTTTTGTCGAGCAAAATCTTTGGGGGCTTTTGGGAGTATACCAACATCAAGCACCACGACACTGGGAAAATTCCGAGGTTGAATTCGTTAGCCAAATTGCAGCACAGTTAGGAGTTGCAATGCAGCACGCTTCTTTACTTGCTCATAACCGTCAAAAAACCGAGCAGCTATCTAAAACTTTAATTAATTTAAAAGAAACTCAAACTCAACTTATCCAAACTGAAAAAATGTCTAGTTTGGGGCAGTTAGTAGCAGGAATTGCTCATGAAATTAACAACCCTGTTAATTTTATTCATGCTAATTTAGCTCATCTTGAAGAGTATACGGGAAATATTTTAAAAGTATTATCTTGCTACCAAGAATATTATCCCGAACCTTCTAATGGAGTTCAAAAATTGCTTGAAGAAGCTGATATTGAATATATTGCTGAAGATTTACCAAAACTTTGTTCTTCTTTATCTATAGGAACTAAACGCATTCAATCTATTGTTTTATCATTACGAAGTTTTTCGCGCTTAGATGAATCGGATATGAAGCCTGTAGATATTCATGATGGTATTGAAGGTACTTTATTAATTTTACAGCATCGACTTAAAACTGATAATTCCAAAATTCTTATTAATATTGTCAAGGAATATAGCGAACTACCTTTAGTTCAATGTTATGCTGGACAACTTAATCAAGTATTTATGAATCTGCTAGCTAATGCGATTGATGAACTTCAATCAATCAACCCTGCTTCAGAAGAAGATAATACTAAAACCATCACTATTACAACCAAAAATCAAGAAAATGATTGGATAAAAATATCTATAAAAGATGATGGGAATGGAATTACACCAGAAGTTTTAGATAAATTATTTGACCCATTTTTTACTACTAAAGCGGTTGGAAAAGGTACAGGATTAGGATTATCAATTAGTTACAAAATTATTGAAAAGCACAGTGGCAAATTATATTGTAATTCGACAGTGGGCGAAGGTGCCGAATTTATTATTGAACTACCATGTAAATCTGCACTTTGTACTTGAACAGTTATCAGTTATCAGTTATCAGTTAACAGTTAACAGTTATCAGGGAAAAATAAACAGTTATTAATTAAGCAAGTAATTACCAATTACCAATCCCCTCTTCTAATTACAACGTTTGCCAAATTTTAATAGTTTTATCAAAACTGCTACTAAATAGAGTTTTGCTATCCGGACTAAACGCTACAGACCAAACTCTTTGGGTATGTCCTCTAAGAGTACTAATTCTTTTTCCGGTTTGTGGATTCCATAACCTAATAGTTTTATCCCAACTACCACTTGCTAAGGTTTTACCATCGGGACTAAACGCAATTGACCAAATTCGATGGGAATGTCCGCTTAAAACGCGCAATCTAGCTCCTGTATCAGGATTCCATAGTTTGATGGTTTTATCCCAGCTACCGCTTGCTAGGGTTTTTCCATCTGGACTAAATGCTAAGGAACTAACTGCATCTAAATGACCTCTTAAAGAATTAATTTTCTTTCCTGTGGCTAAATCCCATAAGTTAATAGTTCCTTCAAAATGATTTCCGGTCGCGAAAGTTTTCCCGTCAGGACTTACTGCTACGACATTTACGACATCACAATCCCCACGAAGAGTACGAATTCTGGTTCCGGTATCTGAGTTCCATAAACTAATGGTTTGGTCCCAGCTACTACTAACTATAAAATTTCCATCGGGACTGAAAGCAATTGAACCGATAGAGGCTGAATGTCCTTTCATCACTCGGATTTGCTTTCCTGTCTTCACATCCCAAATCCGAATAACTTTATCTCCTCCAGCAGAAGCAAGTGTTTTCCCATCTGGACTAAAAGCAACAGTGTTAACTGAGTCAGAATGTCCTTTCAGGGTGCGGATTGCTTCTTTTGTTTCTAAGTCCCATAATTTAATAGTTTTATCACCACTAACCGAAGCAATAACCCTTCCTTTACTTCCCTCTAACTGATGGGGACTAACCGCAATACCCCAAACAGAATCAGAATGTCCGCTTAATGTAAATCCTAAAGAAGCTGTTTTCCAAGGTGTTGATGGAGACTGCTTCAAGCGAGAAGATATACCACTCGTAGCAGGAGAAGGTTCCCAACCCCAAACCCTTACAAAAGCTAAAACAATTACCGAGGAACCGGTTAAAATTTTCAATATGTAATTATTCATATTCATAGACATAATGATTCCCCGTGAAGCTTGACTTCCAACCTAGCTCCACAGACCACAATAAAAAATATAAGTTAATTAATTAATAGGAATATACTCATCTATCAATTCAATAGTATCTCGGATAAATTTCCAAGAGTTCCAAATATTCTTTACAACTATTTTATATTGCCTTTATTCTGAATTATTATTCTCTTGATAACTAAAAAACAGATATTTGCCAGATTTTAATAGTTCTGTCTCGAGCGGAGCTAATCAAAATGTTCCCATGATGATTAAAAGCGAGAGACTCAACTTTTCCTGAATGTCCTTTAATCGTAGTTAAAAGTTCCCCAGTATTAAGATTCCACAACTTAATTGTTTCGTCGTTACTACCTGAAGCAAGAAGATTTTTTTGCGGATTTACAGCAATAGATGTTATCGGTTGAGAATGTCCTCTAAAAGTAAGTATTTTATCGCCAGTATCTGGATTCCACATACTGATGTGGTTATTATAACTACCTATAACTGAATTATTGCTGATGCTTCCAGATTTTCTAATAAAGTCGATAGAATAAATCTTACTCGGCTTTCTCTGTAAAGTGCGTACAAGGCTGCGAGTATCTGTATCCCAAATTTTAATAGTACCGTCAAAACTGCCACTGTAGATTGTCTTACCCGCAGAGTCAAAAGCAAGAGAGCTAATTCTTTGGTTGTGACTATTAAAATTAGCTATTTCTTGACCGTTGCTTAGATTCCATAATTTAACGCTATTGTCATCTCCTCCCGAAGCAAGAACTTTACCATCGGGACTAATAGCTAAAGCATGAATTCCTGAAGTATGTCCTTTTAAGGTGCGAATTTCTTGTCCTGTGGCTAAATTCCATATTTTGACAGTTTTATCTTCACTACCACTAACAAACTTTGTACCTTCTTGATTGATAGCAACAACATTAACTTTTGCATTATGAGCACCAAAAACAGATATCTCCTGTTTTGTTACCAAGCTCCACAGCTTTACACCGTAAATACTGTTTGTCAAAATTGTTTTGCTATCAGGACTAACAGCAAGAGATGAAACTGTATCGTAAACCAGATTAAACGTTTTGATTAAAGCAATTTGCTTTTGATTAAAGTTAGGTTGACTCAAAATGCTGTCACGTTTCACCGCTGGTTGAATACCTGGTTGAGTATTTGTATCGTTGCGAATTTGGTTTTCCCGAGTTTTCCAATACCAAATCTCTCCAGCAAGAAACAGGATAACTGCTGCACCTGCAAACAACAATCTTTTTAGCTTCCTATGTCTATCTACGGTAAATATTTCAGTTGGTGGTAAAAACTGTTCTTCAATATCTGTCACAGGAGGTAAAGCAGCTGGATATTTTTGTGGTTGCTTCAAATCTGCAATTACTTCCACAGCTGATTTGTAACGCTCTTCGACATCCTTTTTTAATAATTTATCAATAATATGAGTAAGTTCATCGCTAATCGGATAACTTAAATATTTTTCCCAATCGCTCATCCAAGCATAGCCATGCTCGGTCCATAATTGGAAAGGAGAAATACCGGTCATTAAATGAAAGCTTGTTGCTCCGACGCTAAATAAATCACTAGCAGGGTAAGCTAATCCATCTCGAATTTGTTCTATTGCTGAGTAACCGTGAGAACCGATAGAAGTTCCTACTTTCAATTTGAGTTTTGGTTTTAATTCTTTAGAAGAACCAAAATCTATTAATACCAAATCACCCATCAACTCTTGAGGAGAACTACGACGGATAATATTCTGAGGTTTAATATCTCGATGAATTACTCCACGCTCGTGAACAAAATGAAGAACGGGTAATAAATTTAACAAGAACTCCCGGATTTCTTTTTCACTATAACAACGGAGCCAAATATCAGCTTCCTGTCGCGTTTCTAATTCTTCGAGTAAATTTTGACCGTCAATAAATTGTTGTACAAAATACAGACAACCAAAGTGTTCAAAATAAGCTAAAAGCTTAGGAATCTTAGGATTTTCTCCTAGCTCTTGTAGTAGCTGTGCTTCTTTCTCAAATAGCTCTACTGCTTTATTTAGCGCCCAGTTTCCTTCAATTCTAGGTGCTAATTGCTTGAGAACACAGAGTTCGTTTAGTTTATCTGTATCTTGGGCTAAATAAGTTTTACCAAATCCACCTTCTTGTGAAAGCACCCGGATAACTCGAAACCGATTTCGTAATAATGGTATTAAAGGTGTCCCGCAGCTAGAGCAATTTTTCGATAATTTATCATTGAGGGGATTTAGGCAATCAGGATTTAGGCAGCAGATCGTCATTTAATTTGCGTGACTGCATGATAGTTTACGCTAATAGAAGCCCCTAATTTTTCTGCAATAAAGAAAAATTATTTCATCATTATACAAAAATCTCTGTAGAAAAATATTTAAATTCGATTCATTAAATCAATTTTCTCGCAATAAAATTACGTTTACGGATAATTAATGTATCAATAAAATCTGCTAAACCTGAAACTAAATGTTTATCTTAAAGTATAAAAACTAATCTACTTAAATTGAAGTATATATATTTATTACACTGTATAGACATTATGCCATTGATGAATAAGGTTTATAATTACGCCGTGCTTTTCTCGCTTCTAATTTAGCTTTCCATTCACGAATAGCCACAGCAGTTCTTGTAAATGCAGGAACATAACTATGGTAATTTTCTTCAAAACTATGAGTAATCTTACTTTCTTTAACTCCCAAAGGTTTTGTACTCAAGCAGTTACTTAAGTGAGGTAAATGAGATTCTATACCCAGAGCAAACATTACCTCCGAAGCAGACGAAAAACGTTCTTTGACACTGACTTTAATCATTTTATTTAAAACAGAGCCAAAGTGTTCGCTTACTGTTAACTGTTTTTGCCAGCAGATTTCGCCAGTATTTGGGTCGTAATCGAATTCTAAAGGAGCTTTACCAGTAAGTAAATAAAGACAAGTTACGCCCAATGCATAAATATCGCTGCTATAAACCGGACGTAAGGAAAATTGTTCTGGAGGAGCAAAACCCATAGTTCCGACGAAATTAGTAGTAGCAGTTTTATCTGCAAGTTCGCTAGCTTTGGCTAACTCTTCCCTAACTGCGCCAAAATCAATCAAAACCAAGCGTCCATCGTCATCGCATCGAAGTAAGTTTTGTGGTTTGATATCGCGATGAATCACGTGATTTTTATGAACATACTGTAAAACAGGAAGCATCTCCTGCAAAAACTTTTTCACAGCATCTTCACTTAAAACACCATTACGTCTAACTTCCCTAGTTAAAGTACAACCACGAACATATTCTTGAACCAGAAAAAATTCTTCTCCCATTTCAAAATAATCTAAAAGCATGGGAATTTGAGAATGATTCCCCAACTGACCCAAAGTTTTAGCTTCCTTTTCAAAACGCTCCTTAGCCCTTTCCCAACTTCTAGGGTTACTGACTTTAGGACAAAGTTGCTTAATAACGCATAAAGGATGACCGGGTAGATTAACATTCCGAGCCAAAAAAGTGACTCCGAAACCTCCCCTACCTAAAATGCGTAAAATTGCATAGCGTTCGCGAAATAGAGTTTTAGAACCACATAATTGTCCTAATTTAGTATTCATCAAAAGGTCTGAATGAAAATTCGATACTTTCTTAGAAAAACGATTCATTATAGTGAACAATATTATTTACATTGCGATATTATGACTCCGCGATTTTTTCAATGTAACTACTATCAGTATTTGTCGCCAGTATAATTACCGTATCTTTGCACAAACCTAATTTTTCTCTAACTTTTTCTTGAACACTCCGGATAGGAATTAAAGGGTAAAAGGTAAAAGGTAAGGAGCAAGTAGCAAGTAGCAAGTAGCGAGTAGCAAGTAGCAAGTAGCAAGTAGCGAGTAAGAAACTATTCTCCCATAGTGCGCCTTACACTATATTATCAACTCCTAACTCCTAACTCCTAACTCCTAACTCCTAACTCCTAACTCCT
>CAKZYM010000836.1 GCA_937884685.1 uncultured Calothrix sp. | reverse complement strand
CCATTGCGTTGCGGGGGTTCCCCCCGTTGTAGCAAATGGCGTGGATTTAGGGGGAACTCAAAAGTTTAGAGTATCATTTATAGCTTTCAAAACATCCTCTTAGATTATTGTTTAAGAAGTTTTTTTGACATCAATACTCCAGATTTTTTCTACAATTGTATCTATTTCCAGCATCTCATCTGATGATTGTATAGTTCCCTTGAGATGCTGCTGATAATGTTGTCTAAATTTTTCGCTTAGGGATTGTAGTACTGTGTGGTCGTAATGTAGAGCTTTTGCGAAAGCATCGGTCGTAATTATTAATAATTCTGTTTCAACTCCAGCAAGTATTTTTACTTCAGGTAAAGATTCTCTTAGAAATAAAGCTCTTTCACCAAAAAAATCACCTTCTTTTAAAAATTCTACAGGTGATTGGGGACTGTGTTGGAGAAAATCTTGTCTATCTTCTAAATCTGTAATTTCTTTGGCTAATAGTTGATATAACCAGTAAATGGAATTAGTGCGTTTTGCTGCTTCTTGAGCGAAGGAAAAAGCCGAAGGTCCAATATAATAAACTAATTTGTAAGCAACTTCGTCTATTATTTGTTTGCTTAAAGGTAGGGAAGGCTGAGATGAAGGTTTTTGAGTAAATGATTTGATAAATATTTTTCCGGATTTAAATGTAAGTTCTTGTTCTACTTCTACACAACCTTTAACAACAATAAACATTGCTTGGGATGGTAAATTTTTATGACTAAGCTGTTCTCCCCTATCAAATATTAAATTTTGGGAATTTTCTAGAATAATTTTCTGTGCTTCTATACTAAAATCTTGAAAAAGTTCAATAGAGTTAATAAATTTCAGATAATTGTTCTTAGTTGGAACTACATATTCCGGGCTATAACCTTGACGGTGTAGAGCATACCAAATACGACGCATGATTTCTCTATCGGTATGACGGTTTGCTTGGTTGTAGTCTGTGGGGGAATAAAAAAGTTTGTAAGTTAAAAATAATCCTTTTTCTACTAAATTATATTGCCACATCCTAATTTCAACCGGTTGATTCAGGTTGATATTGGGTGATGGTTGATTCATTACTGCTTCGTAAGCTGCATCCATCACTCTTTGGGGTGGTGCTGCTGCTGGAACTAAGAAATCGATAGTACGTTTTACAGGTTTATCTAAGGGAACAACAGTAACGAAATCTTCCGAAATCAAACCGTTAGGAACATAAGTTATCATACCGCTACTCAAGCGTATTCCTGTAGACCTCCAAGTAATAGAGTGTACCCTCCCTTCAACATTTTTGATAATTATTCTATCGCCAATTTTAAATGGTTGGTCTACTCGTAAAGCAACACCGGAAAAGAAATTTCCTAAAGTTGATTGCAATGCAAAACCAATAACAGCAGTAACAATTGCTGATGTTGTAAATATTACAGCAATATCTTTACCAAGAATTTGTAAAATTAGGACAATACAACTAACATACAAAACAATCTGAATTACCAATTTTAATAATGCAGAAGGTTGTTTACCACTAGAGCGAGAAAACCAAACATCAGCAATTAAAAAAGATAATATATTAACAGTGGCAAAACTACTACAAATTAATACAGCAATTTTGAGATAATCAACAAAAACTTTTGATATTAGACCGGGATTAGTACTAAAAAAAGAATATGCTAGTAACAGTAAACCTGTAATCGCAACAATAATTAAGGTTTTGGCGCTCATCTGTCCGGGTATTTCTGAGTTTTCTTTTTTGTAAAACTACTTGTAACATTACGCTTGGAAAGAGCTTTTCCCAAACTAATCAATAGTCTATTAATAGATTTACTTAGTTTACCAATTTCATCGGTACGTTCTTCCGGTAATTTAGAGATTCCTGCTTTCTTTAAACTTACTTCTTCCACTATCCTCGCAATACTATCTAAAGGAGAAATAACCCAGTTTCTTACTATTAAACTTACAGCAGTATAGGCAATTAATAGAATACTAGCTAATAGCAGCATAAATGAAATAACTGTTTCATTTGCTCTTTTTTGTGGAATCGACATTGGTACAGAAATCAATCGAGTACCAATAATTTGGTTTAACTCCCAACCGAAACCATTACTACTACCATA
>CAKZYM010000835.1 GCA_937884685.1 uncultured Calothrix sp. | reverse complement strand
TCCCCGAAGGAAACCGTAATTTAATATTATGGCTAGCAGAACCATTTCCCGGAACTAGTATTCCCGAAGCAATCAAACTTTCCCAAGGTGCTAGAGATTTCGTCAGCGAACAACCCGAAGTCATGCGTAGTCTTTACATTCACCGAAACGGATTGAGAGCAATTGCTGCATTTGTGAAACCAGAAGAAGCAACCGGGAATAAACTCGATGAAATAGTAGATAGATTTAGAAAACAAAGCAATAACTTCCCCGGATATCGTTTCTTAGTTCCTCGGAGAGTATCAATATTTCGCGACCCAGGAAAAGAATTTGAAGTCAATATAGTCGGACAAGACTTAGAACAATTAAGTCAACTCCAACAACAGGTAATGCAACAATTACGAGGACTTGAAGGAGTACAAAATGTCCGTTCTAATTTTGTCACCGGAGCGCCGGAATTACAAGTCATTCCCAACCGAGTTCGATTAGCAGAAGTTGGATTGTCAGAAGCAGAACTCGGTTCAATCGTCGAAGCTGCTTTAGGAGGATTACGAGCTTCCGAATTTACAGATGGTAAAAGAGAACTTGATGTCACCGTCGAACTTGAAGATACATCCGTCGAAACACCAGAACAATTACGACAACTTCCATTAAATATCGGTAGAGGAAGACAAGTACAACTTTCCGACGTTGCACAAGTCGTTGAAGCAACCGGACCAGATGCAATTAATCACGTTGACCTAGAACGCTCAATTACTCTTACAGTTCGAGTCGCTAGAGAAGCACCATTAGGAGCATTAGTAGACCAAACCGAAAATCAAATTTTAGAACCTTTACGCGAAACCTTACCAACCGGATTTCGAGCAGAACTAGCAGGTTCAGCCGATGTCCTATCAGAAACATTATTACAACTTGGTTCCAGTTTCGTTTTATCTCTACTAATAACCTACTTACTCCTAGTTGCTTTATATCGCTCCTTCAGCTTCCCCATGTTAATCATGGCAACAGTACCTTTAGGAATCTCCGGAGCATTATTAAGTTTAATCCTCGCAAATTCAATACCTGGTGTAGTAGTTCCCCTAGACATGATTACCGGATTGGGATTTGTAATTTTAACCGGAGTCGTAGTTAACAACGCAATATTATTAGTCGATAGGTCATTACAGCTGCAACAAGAAGGTCACAGCTACGATAAATCCTTGTATCTAGCAGTAAAAGATAGACTCCGACCAATATTCATGTCAGCAGGAACCAGCGTATTAGGAATGTTACCACTCGCTGTAATTCCAGGGAAAGGAGCAGAACTATATCAAGGTTTGGGAATTGTCTTAACTGGAGGATTGGCATTTTCTACAATTCTCACACCAACCGTAGTTCCGGCATTAATGGGATTGTTACGAGATTATTCCGGTAAAAAGAAAGTTCAAACAAAACAATTACAGGGAGTTGAAGAAACATCCACAGTAAAAGTTTAAAGAACCTCATCTTCACTGTTAAGGAAGCGAAGTAATTAAAGAACCTCACCCCTTCCCCTCTCCTTGTTAAGGAAGAGGGGTTTTAATTTTTTTTATTTACCTAAAAATATTCAAATATAAATTAATAAATTACAACTTAGAAAAGCCGTAACGCACCAATTACTTAATTGATAACGAATTAATTTCAAAATATCCAAAAATCAATTAATCAAGAGGAATTGTAGGTTGGGTTAGACGCTTTTATAATGAGCGGGTTTGATTTCAGAATTAATTTAGCGTCGTAACCCAACATGTTTAGCAATTGTGAATTAAAGAGATATTTTTATTTATCCTCAATATTGATGTTGCGTTACGACACCACTCATTCAAATACTCGTTACAATCAACATTGATTTCGGTGTCTAACCCAACCTACGAAAAACTACGAAATACGAATAATTTAAATTTTGAATTCTGATATGGGAAAACTTAAAATATCAACTTTATAACAATAAAAGATATTCTATAGTGCCCGAAAATCCAATAATTACCGAATTAACACCAGAACAAGAAGCTTTAATTCCAGTGTATCGAGATAAATGGTTGAAAATAGCGCTTTCTACAGAAAAGATTGATAAAAATAAAGCAGCAGAAGCAATTAAAGAATTTTATAAGTTCATTGGTGAAGATGAACCACAAATTATTTTTTTTGATAGTCCTTATGGAGCTTTTGAAGAATTAGATAGAATAGATAGTTATTCTCAAGACATTTATATATTTAATCACCTGGGACGTATATTTACAAGTCATATATATGATTTAGTTTTTGATAAAACAGCACGCGAAATTAGCAAAAAATTAGGAAACATCAGCTTTATAAGAAGAATAGGAGTAGAGTATTCGATATTTAATGAACTAGAAGATAAAGAAATATATGTCTATCCAGAATATATTCATAATTACTCTCATCCAATAGATTGGGCTACTAATTACGGTGATTTTTATGATTTCTGTATTGATGTTTTAAATTTGCCTTTTTATAAAGAAAAATGGGATATTTTACAAAAAATAGTTAAAGAATGCTGGTGGATATTCAGTTTTAAAGGCATTTGTTTAATTTGCGAACGTCCTTTCAATGCAGAATTTGACGAACAAAACAACCTCCACGCAGACGGAAAACCCGCAATCGAATATGTTGACGGATTCAAAGTTCATGCTCATCACGGTATTTGGTTACCTGAAAAATACGGTAAAATCCCATCTTCAGAATGGCGATCGCACTGGTTGCTAGAAGAAGAAAACGCCGAACTCAGAAGAATTTTAATTCAATCAATCGGCTATAACCGCATCTGTAAAGAACTCGGAGCCATCGAATTA
>CAKZYM010000834.1 GCA_937884685.1 uncultured Calothrix sp. | reverse complement strand
ACTGATAACTGATTAAATGACCGAAGCAAAACCAGGTGTTCTTTACATAGTTGGTACCCCGATTGGAAATTTGGAGGATATGACTTTCCGGGGGGTGCGAATTTTGCAGTCGGTGGATTTGATTGCTGCTGAAGATACTCGTCACACTGGAAAGCTTCTGAAGCATTTTCAAGTTAATACACCGCAAATAAGTTATCACGAACACAATCGCAATAGTCGAGTTCCAGAATTATTGACAAGGTTGTCTGAAGGAAAAGATATAGCTCTGGTAACTGATGCTGGTGTACCGGGAATTTCTGACCCCGGTTATGAGTTGGTGAAAGCTTGTGCGGAAAATGAAATTACTGTAGTTCCGATTCCTGGACCGGTTGCAGCTATTACAGCGTTGAGTGCTTCGGGGATTTCTACCGATAAATTTGTGTTTGAAGGATTCCTCAGTTCTAAATCAAAACAACGGCGATCGCACTTGGAATTATTGAAGTTGGAGGAGCGGACTTTGGTATTTTACGAGTCTCCCCATCGATTGCGTTCAACTTTGCAAGATATGAGAGAAATATTTGGTGATGATAGACAAATTGTCTTAGCGCGAGAATTGACTAAAATATATGAAGAGTTTTGGCGCGGAGATATTGCGGGTGCTTGTAGCTACTATGAAACCAAGGCTCCTATAGGTGAACATACTTTAGTTGTTGCGGGTCATTACCCCAGCCAGCAAGAGTATACACAAGACGAACTCATAGAAAAGTTAGAAACAATCATGAGTCAAGGAATATCGCCTTCACAAGCGAGTCGTCAGCTAGCTGCATCAACTTCTTTACCCCGTCGTCAACTATATCAACTCGCTTTGACTTTGAAAAGTACGGATGCTGAGATACAAGATACATAGATAGAAATCCGATTCAACGGTAAAATAGTAAATCTGGAAAATCAAACTGCTCTTGTAGTGTTTGATGGTTCCAGTTCTTAGATTCAAGGCTAAAAGTCTTGTTCAATTAATGGTAAGTTGTGGAGTATTTTCATCCCGACAAACCAGCACATTACAACAAAGTACATTTTGAGTTGTTGAAAACGAGGGATTAGAATGACCCAAGTGGTTTTAGGTGAAAACGAAGGAATAGATTCAGCTTTACGTCGATTTAAGCGTCAAGTATCCAAAGCGGGTATTTTGTCAGATGTTAAGAGTCATCGACATTTTGAAACCCCACAGGATAAGCGTAAACGTAAAGCAGTAGCAGCAAGACGCAAAAGACGTTTCCATAAGTAAATATGAATATTTTTACTAATTGTTAAACTCTTGAAATGATTTCAGTACGGTCGGTTTAATCGCTTGTTCAGAGGACAGACTAAACCGCAAAATATATCTAAACATTAACAACTCGAATAAGGACTTTTCTGAATGTAAATCACTTTGAAATTTCCGTAATATAGTTGATTAGGCAAATTTTATGATTAATAATTTTGCCTATCAATAAATGATTGCTAAAAGCAGACAACCATCGCTAAATTAGCGGTGGTTTTTTGCTAAATTTAGGACTTACGCAAACGGCACATTTTTCTTGTAGGGAAGGGAAGGGTATAGATTTTTTCCCATTATTGCCGTTGCTGTGACACTTTGACTATCTTTTAAGGTAGTGATAGGGTTTCTAGGAGAAAGGCTTTCAATGCGAACAAAATAATTTTGTACAAGTAGATATGTGAATTTGTGTTTTCAAGGGGAAGATAGGGAATTTAGTATTCAGGACAAACCACCAAAAACGCGCAGTACTAAGAAAACTGGTCAAATACTAAAAGAATTTAGAAATGTCATTATTAGTGCTTATCCCGAAAAAATTAATTTAAAAATGATGGTTAGTGATGAATTAGACGAAAATCTAGATTCAATATCTACGGGAGAAAATATAGAAGAAGTTGTTTTTGAATTAATTCAATGGGCTAAATCAAAAAATAGGTTAGAGGAATTAGTATAAGCTGCATGTGAATCCAATCCTGGTAATCAACAATTACAAAGGATAAGCAAAGAATTATTCCCCAATCTGCGAGAATGAAAAAACATTTACATTTTCATTTCTAATCGCTAATCCTTACTTCCTTCTTTTGAAACATTCAAATTCTTGCGATTACAATCATTCATTGCTTTTTCCACACCTTTTTTCAGACATAATTCCACACATTCAACAACATAATCAGTCACGGAGGAAATCACCTCTTTTTCTTCGGGAGTAAATTTTCCTAAGACGTGAGAAACAGTACCATTTTCGCTAGTTGCGGGATTTTTTGGTCTACCAATTCCAATACGTAAACGAGGGAAATTTTTGGAACTTAGATGGGAGATAGTGCTTTTCATTCCGTTATGTCCACCAGCAGCACCGGATAAACGCAAGCGAACTCTTCCCACTGGTAAATCCATATCATCGTAAATCACCAATACAGATTCCGGTTTTAACTTGTACCAAGAACAAACCGCACCGATTGATTGTCCCGAAAGATTCATGTAGGTCAAAGGCTTGAGCAAATAAACTTTTTTCCCACCAGGTGCAGTAGTTTCCGCATATTCACCTTTAAACTTACGATTTTCGCTCAAAGAAGCTTGCCAAGAACGGGATAAAGCATCTATCGCAGCAAAACCAATATTATGGCGGGTATTATCATATTTAGGCTCTGGATTTCCCAAACCTACAATTAGCTGGGGAATTATTATAGTGTTTTTACTTTTACTTTTGCTAGCAGCTTGCATAGAAGGAATAAGTTTAATTAGGGATTAGAAATATAGTATTAGCTAGAGATTAGAAATATATTATTAGCGACCAAGATGGTCGCACTACAATATTTCCTTAAATAATTATGCTTCCTCAGTCTTTTCTACCCCACTACTAAGCTTCGGTTCAAGTTCTGCCGTAGTCTTGACAACTTCTTCCAACTGTGAAGCTTCTTTTTTAAATTCATCTTGAAACTCTTGGGAAGCATCTTGAAAACCACGAATCGCTTTTCCCATACTACGACCAATTTCCGGCAGTTTCTTCGGGCCAAACACCAGCAAAGCAACAACCATAATCACAGCCATTTCAGGTAGACCAATACCAAATATATTCATATTTTTCTCCTAGGAACTCAAAATCCTTAACCCATATCTGTAGTTTAGCGATTTATCGCTTCCCTATGATTATTGATTTCAAAACCCAAAAAAACCCAGGACTAACCCTGGGTGCAAATTTATTTATTCTTATAT
>CAKZYM010000833.1 GCA_937884685.1 uncultured Calothrix sp. | reverse complement strand
ACACTTACCGTTGGATGAATCTATACGAAGAGGCACTTAGTGATTTTAATCGTGCGATTGAA
Organism: uncultured Calothrix sp.; assembly: GCA_937884685.1. GTDB lineage: Bacteria > Cyanobacteriota > Cyanobacteriia > Cyanobacteriales > Nostocaceae > Rivularia. The sequence goes on along the minus strand of CAKZYM010000833.1, from coordinate 2,501 downwards.
ATTGACCCGGATTCTTTATGGCCATTAGCACGTAGAGGCGAATATTACCTCATAGTAAAGCAATATGATGAAGCACTTACAGATTTAAACTTTGCTGTTGAATTAGAAAAAGATGATGATTGGAACTTATACCTACGCGCTTTAGCTTACAAAGCACTAAATCAACCAAATAAAGCACAAACTGATATTGCTAATGCTGTCAAACTAGCTAAACCAAAGTACGACGAAAATCCTCAAGACTGGCAAAATACTTTAAACTTAGCTCTTTATTATTTAGCTGCTGATTATATTCCCACAGCAAAACAATTATATGAATTAGCACTTTCTCAAAATGCTTTACCAGGATATATCCGTATGGCTATCCGCGATTTAGATGATTTTTTAACGGTTTTTCCAGAGCATAGTCAAGCTCAAGCTATGCGAGAGTTATTGGATTGCAAGGACGGTCAATTTTAATAGTGTCATAATCTCGCACTATCGCACTTTCCCGCGAAGACTTCTGTTGCTGAGGCTTTCTGTATTATGAATAAAAAATTATTGATTTAATCGTATAATCAATAACTTTATGTAGTTTGTCCAAAAATCTCTTCTAAGCACTCATTCACTTCATCGACATCAAAAAACTCGGGGTCAAAATCGGAGTCAAACCACTCCATTTTTTCTTCATATTCCGGGTGTTCCGGGTCAGCAAGTATTTCTAATAATTCTGTATAGCCGCTTGTTCCACCACAATCTTCCGGAGGACAAGCCCGTTTTCCTTTTACACAGAGTGGGTATTTTGCATTTGGTGCGGCAGATAATTCTTTTTCCACAATGATTTCATGTTCCCAATCGTCTCCAAAATCATAAGTGTAGAAAAATTTGAATTTCTCCCCAGCAACCACATCACTTAGCTTGACGTTGTTTTCTGAATACACACCAAAATCATCTCCTGCTTGACCATATTCATTGCCATGAATAGTAAAACTATGCAAGTGATAGTTCCCCCAGCCCATTGCTTCCTGGATAATCATGTGCAACCCTTGGAGTGTCGTCTTGCTATCAAGTTGCACTCTACGCCAAATCGGTGGTCGAATTCCCTTGAGAGTAATTTTAAGTTGGTAAATTGTTTGCTTGCTTACGGTCTTTTTCTGTGCCATTGTCTGCTATGCCCCCTTTCTATTTGATTGTGGTTGAAAATACGACCACATAATATAAATCAAAACATTTTTGGTAAAACCTAGAAAAATAATTTTAAATATCCGGGTACCCAGATATTTGTAAATCCAGATATGTCACGCAAGTGGTACCTTAAAATATCAGCAAGCAGCAGAATAGAAATAGCAGTTATTTCTGTATTAATAACAAACTACCTCCGGTGGACATGGAAACGATGAAGTTACAAACGCATATTGCCGCAGATGGTATATTGCAAATTAAAACGCCCACTGAACTGAAAGATATTTCTGTTGAGGTGGTGGTGGTTGTACAGCCGTTACCCAATGCTTCCGTTACGGTATCAGAAAAATCCGAAGCGCGTTATAACGCTTGGGGAAAGCCGACGACGAAAAAGTCAATAAGTGATGCAATTACCAGAATGCAACAACTGCGCCTCGAAGTGGCGTTGGATAAAACGTCAATCCGCTCCATGATTGAAGAGGGGCGATTCTGAAGAATGGAGTTCGTTTTAGATCAAGACAAGCATTTTCCGCGTTTATTTCCACTAATAGAACATCCGTGCTTGAGCGTGTTCCTAACCGGGATGTAAACCACCTCCTGCCGATTCCGAAATTCTGCTACAAAAAACATTTGGAGGCTAATAATAAAACTACGTAGTAAATCTTGTTTCGGAATAAATAGATATTAAATAATTATGTATTGGAGCTATACCAAATGGGAGAAGCCAAAAGAAGAAAAGAAAAACTTGGAGATGATTACTGGAAAGGTCAGTCCAACTCTAAAGGATATGGTTGGAAAAGGGGTGTGAGTAAAGATACTGAACCCGAAGTTTTACCTCAGACACAGAAAGATATTGACTCCTTTATTTCACTTCATAGTGAGCAAACGCAAAAGGGGTTTATTATTGCGAAGCATCACATAAAGGAATCGGGGTTAGATAAATATCCTATCAACCAAGAAGACTTAGCTGAAGCCATCCGGTTAAATTTCTTCAGCGAGTTAGAAGGCTTGGAACGCTTGCAATCAGATAGGGAAGGAACTTTTGGTTGGGGACGCTTAAAAATATTCAAAGCAGCTTCGTTGTGTTTAGTGGAGGATTCTCAATTATCTCTTGAGGAAGTGAGAAGCTTAACCAAACAAATACACGATGCGGGGGAGAAAATGTATGAGATAGAAGGGATGGAAGGGCTTAAAGACCCACTAATATGGCTTTTTATGCCTCAAATCTGGAAGCGAATAATTGATAGTGCTTTTAATGGAATTGGTAGCTGGTTATCCTGATAATTCCACACCGTCAAATAAATGCGATTGCCAATATTACGCTATCGGGATTTTAAAAATGC
>CAKZYM010000832.1 GCA_937884685.1 uncultured Calothrix sp. | reverse complement strand
ACACGCTACGCTAACGTGAACGGGTTCGCTAGTTTCGTCGCGAAACCGACACCCCAAACTAGTCTCACAACCTACGTTGGCTTAATTCGGCGCATCTTTATAAAGAAATGGTATAAGAGTTAAAAATTAGGAGTTGATAAATATAAATGAATAATAACCTCCTAATAAAAACTCCTTACTGTATATCTCTCCGGGACACACTCCGTAACATTGATAACTGTTCACTGATAACTGTTCACTGATAACTGTTCACTGTTCACTGTCTGTGACGTTCGATAGCACGTCTGGAAGGTTTAGGATTAATTAAAGTTTTCCATGCAGCTTTAATACCAACAACAATACTGCGCGTACCTACTTGTACGTTTTGGGCTTGTTTTTTGGCGGTATTGATACTTTGGTCTACTTGTTTCACTACCCCAGAAGCACTTTCAACACCTTCGCTAACATCATCGGTTAAATCGGTAATTTCCAAACCAGTTAAGCGGACAGCTTCTAAAGTCGGTGGTAACTCTCGCGAAAGTGTATCAAACAACTTTTCTGCACTACGAGCTGCTCTTGCTACTTCCTGCAAAGCTGGAATAGCCGCTACCAACAAAGCAGTTAAACTAACAGCTACCAGTAAAATAGATAATCCCAGCCAAAATAGAGGTTCACTCACGCTACACTTTCCGAGGACAGGTTTATTCTCAAATAATTAACCACCTTTAACAGGTGGCTCTTGAATTTTAGATTAACGATGAACTGTTAGGGTTCCAGCAAGGCAAAACTTTGTTTACTGAAACCAGAATCTAAAATCTTAAATTGAAGTTAGCTTATTTAAACTCACATCCTGTAACTTAGCGAGAAATCGGTTTCCTTGCAAATAGCTAAACGAAATATCGCGTTCTCAAGAGAAAAAATCCGATTTCTTTTCGCTTTTGAGAATGCTATGAGATGCATGTAAACAAACTAATTATTTATATGCTCCGGTAGAGAATTAGAGCCATTTTGATTTTTTTCTTGCTTTAATGCTTGATTTTCCTGCATAGAAGCATCTATCCCTGCAAAAAGGGCTTCTCGGAGTCTTCCTAAAGTATCATCCCAAGAGCGCAAAGCATTTTCAGAAATACGGTCTGCTTGGATTTGAGCGCTTGTTGATAAGTCCTCGGCTAAATCTGGTAAAGCATCAGCAGACTTTTTCAACAATTTGCGCGTTTCGCGTCCCGTCCGGGGAGCCGTAAGCAACCCGGTAAAGGCTCCAATGGTAGCTCCTATAATCAAACCACCAATAAAATTTCCACTACGGTTGTTAGACATTTGATTTATATATTCCTTAAACCCATTTTAGGTTGGTTTGAGCGGCTTGCAAGACTCTCAAGGACTATATTAATTCTTAAGGTTGTTTGACTTATAAATTAGGAGTAGCAATTAGCGAGTAGTAAGTAGCGAGTAGCAAGTAGTAAGTAGTGAGTAGCAAGTAACAAAATCCAAAACCCAAAATCTAAAATCCAAAATTTTTTAACTCCTAACTCCTAACTCCTTCAACCTACTTCTAAGTCCCGGACCTGCCCATAATATTTGTCTCCCGAATACTACTAGTGCCAATATTTGCTTGAATTGCCGTAGTTTTACTTGCAAGCTTTGATTGCTCTGACGGAGATTATTTAAATTCTGCTTGCCGAGATAAATCGCTTCTGCTCTTCGATACAGCAATGCATAAGAATTGCGATCGCAGTTTGTCAAAAATTTAGTGAGCACAGCTAATCTCTGTCTCAATTTGCACACTTGCCAAGTGCAGTAAAACAGTATCAGCGAAATCATGATATTGATAACAACAACGATAGTTACCATTAATTACCAAAAGTATTTTTTTGCTTATAAGATATGAGTCATACTAAAGTAGTACGTAAATACTATGTTCTCATGAAGTTGGATAATATATCTGAACTACCACCACATTTACAACCGAGACGTATTAAAACCATGCAGGCTGTTGATGCTGCAATGGAGCGCTCTTGCTATATTAATTCACCTGAGTATTGGGGACAAGCAAAACGCGATGGTAGTAGGTTAATAGTGATTGCAACTCCGGATACAGTTTATTATCAATCACGTTCTCGAAAAATGAACCGTCAACCTTGCGAGGAAATTAATCAAGCTTTGCAGGAAGTTGCAGTTAAATTAGGAACTTTTGTTTTAGATGGTGAATTATACTATCGTTCTGTGACTGGAAGCGAGCATCGTACCTCATCACAGGCTGCTACTATTAATGCTAGTAAGAACGTGAAAGTTTCACCAACACCGATGTATGCGATTTTTAAAGCTTTATTGTTTGATGGAAAAGATTTAACAATTGCGACGGAAGCAGAAAGAATTGCAGCAGGAGAGAACATTGGAGAATATTTAAGAGAAGATTTTTTTGAAGTTTTACCCACTGCTAAAAGTTTAGAAGAAAAAATAGAATTAGCATTAAAACAAGAATCAGAAGGAAGAGAAGGAGAAATTTGGGTACTTAAAGACTGTGTTTATCAAGGAGGAAAAGATAAACATAGTCAAGCAATGTTACGGACAAAATATTGTTTGGAGTTAGACTTAGTAGTTACTGATTTAACTGCGGTGAAAGGTACCGGAAGACCTTTTAGTGCTGCAATTGTCGCTCAAGAAGTTGAAGATAAATTAGTACCACGTGGTTCTCTAGCAATTGGATTTCCTCTCAAAGATATGCAAGAAATTGTCCGTCGTCATACAGCGAAACCAGGAAGCGTCAAAATTACCGTTAGATGTTTGGGATTAACTGAAAACGGTAATTTATGGCACGGACGATTTATTGGTTTATGTGAATAGGAAATAGGGAACAGGGAACAGGGAATAGGAAACAGGGAATAGTTGTGGTAACCTAAGCGAC
>CAKZYM010000831.1 GCA_937884685.1 uncultured Calothrix sp. | reverse complement strand
GCTCAAGGTACCGATAATACTCAAAAAGCTGCTGAATTATTTGAACAGGAAGCTTTAAGATTAAATGATTTAGGAAGACACAATCAAATTCCCAATTTATTAGACTATCTAATTCAAGAAGAACATCAATATTTAGTACAGGAATATATTGATGGATATGATTTAGCGGAGATATTAAAAGAGCAAGGTACTTTTAAAGAAGAGCAAATTTGGGAATTATTAAATAGTTTATTACCCGTACTCGAATTTATTCACAGTCGTGACGTTATTCATCGAGATATTAAACCAGAAAATATCATTCGTAGTCGAGACGGAAAGCTTTATTTAGTAGACTTTGGTGCAGCAAAAGTTGTTACCGGAACCGCTATTTTACAAACGGGAACCAGCATCGGAACTCCCGAATTTGTCGCACCGGAACAGTCAAGAGGAAAAGCTATTTATAGCAGCGATTTGTATAGTTTGGGAACTACCTGCATTTATTTATTAACCGGGGTTTCTCCCTTTGAGTTATTTGATATTTCTGAATATAAGTGGGTGTGGAGACAGTATTTAGTTGATAATTCAGTTAGTGACGAATTAAGCAATATTTTAGATAAACTGATTGAAAATGCTACTAGTCGTCGCTATCAATCGGTAGGGGAAATACTAAAAGATGTCAATCATCAAAAGATATTGAATTTTAATAATAATCAATCTGTAAGTTATTCTAATGTAGAAAAAAAGTCAATCTCGACAACAGTTAAGCAGTTAAAAAATATGTATTGGCAATGCGTTAATACTTTAACTGCTGAGACTACCTTAATTAATTCTATTGCGATTAATCCCGATGGTAAAATCCTTGCTAGTGGTAGCTATTGTTGGAGTGTAAAACTGTGGAATATAAAAACTGGTAAATTACTTCAAACTATTAACTATGATTACCCAATCAACGCTGTTACTTTTAGTCCTAATAGGTCGATTTTAGCTATTGCTGATTCAGGTAACTTTATCCGACTTTGGGATGTAAATTCTAGTAAAACAATTATAAAACTAAAAGCACATAAGGGTTTATTCACAGGAATTAATTGCTTAGCTTTTAGCCCGGATAGTCGAATTATTGCTAGCGGTGGGGGTGATAAAACAGTAAAGCTATGGGATATTAATACAGGTTCGGAAATTCGTACTCTAAAAGCTCATAAAAAATCAGTTAATAGCGTTGTTATCAGCCCAAATGGAAAATTTATTGCTAGCGGTAGTGCTGATAAAACAGTTATAATTTGGGATTTAAACACTGGTAAAATCCTTACTTCTTTTAATACAAATGCTAAAGTAAATTCTGTAGATTTTAGTCCGAATGGAAAAATTATTGCAACAGGTGGGGAAAACTTTTTTATCAAGCTTTGGGAAGTAATTACCGGAAAAGAAATTTTTACCCTTAATTCCGAATACTGGGTTAAATACGTTACTTTTAGCCCAAACGGCGAGATTCTTGCTACTAGCAGTTATAGCAATGATATTAAATTGTGGGACATAAATACAAAAGAAGAAATATATACTTTAAAAGGTCATTCAGATAAAGTCAATTCCCTTGTCTTTAGCCCCGATGGACAATCTTTATTCAGTGGTAGCAACGATAATACAATTAAAATTTGGCAATGTAAATGATTTTATATCTACGTTAGTCTCCCCAAGAAAGCCACTCCCTTGCAGCTTTCTCCGCAGCTTCAGGGGTATAGTAAAGTTTTCTCTCACCGAAAACTTCTCCAGCAGAACTTATAACTCTAAATTGCCATTCCATTGCTTCAGTGTGAAAAACCAATAACGTTAGATTTTCAAAGCCAACAACTAGATGAACGATTGTTTTGTTCATGATATTGAATTGGGAATTTGGCAGTGCATTGCAATACTTCAATTACAGACCTTTTTTATACACCTCTGGGAAATAATTATCAAGCTATTTCTATACTTTGTATCAATGCAGTAATCAGTCAACAGTGAGCAGTAATCAGTTGTTCATCCGGAGGATGTGGATCATCAGTGTCCCGTGAAATATGATGGTTTGTAGTAAGGACTTTAGTCCTTGAGAGCGATAAATCGTATGCTACAAACTTGATTACCTGTCAAAATTAATATGATGAACTAATTGTAAGGATTACTCACTGTTCACTGTTCACTGTTCACTGATAACTGATTACTGAGCTTCCTTGACATTTTCCATAACCTGATTGTATAGCTGTTGGTTATTTTGTTCTTGAAATATTTCTGCTGCTCGCTGTAAGTCTGCTAAACCAGCGTCTTTGTCTCCTAATTCTACACGAGCATTTCCTCGATTATTATAAGCAGCACCAAAATTGGGATTGAGTCGAATAGCTTCATCGTAATCGGAAACAGCACCTTCTCTATCTCCTTGAGCAGCGCGAGCATTTCCCCGATTATTATAAGCAACAGCGTAGTTTGATTTGAGGCGAATGGCTTTTGTATAATCGGCTATGGCTTCGTTTCTTTGTCCTTCGCTAGCACGAGCATTTCCACGATTGTTATAAGCTTCAGCGTAGTTAGGATTTAATTCGACTGCTCGGTCGTAATCAGAAATAGCACCGTTGATATCACCTTGAGCAGCGCGAGCATTTCCCCGATTGTTGTAAGCTTGAGCGTTGTCCGGACTGATACGTAGCGCTTCATTATAATCGGCGATCGCACCTTGTCTGTCTCCGGTGTCAAACTGGACTAACCCGCGACCGTTGTAAGCTTGAACGTAATTATTATCAATGGCTATAGCTTTGGTATAAGCGGCTATAGCTCCTTGAGTGTCACCCTGAATGTGCTTATACTGTCCCTGAGCATAATATTGTTTTGCAGTTGAGGGGTTAGCTGCTGGACTAGCTACGGGACTCACTCCTATTTCTGTGACTAATACGTCTTTATCGTTGCTGCAAGAAACAGTCACAGTTGCGATAAATCCACTCAATAAAGCCAAAGCAAATGCTTTGGAAATTCCTGTTAGATTTTGCTCAAACAACCACTGTTTCATAATTTACTTTTTATCAAAACACCCACAATTTTTACATTCATATTTAAAAAAACATTTTTCTTAACTTTTTATAGGTTGTCACCCCTTTTTGGCTATATTGACTATTTTTGCACGATTTTTATAGCCAATTTGTTTACATTTTACCAAACCTTGAATCACATTTTTTTGAAGTTAATATAATGCTTAATTAACTCAGACTTTATTCCTCATCTTCAGCTTGTTTAGAAGTTAATCGCAAACTGCTAGTTTTCGATATATCTACAGCAAGTTGCTGTAGGTTATCTCCTAAATTCTTTTGCATATCCTTAGTAATGGTAATATCAAAATCCAAATCTAAATTCTTAGTTTCTACTAAACGTACCAGTTCGGAAAATGGCACTTTCTTAGTTGTACGTTCGTAACTCTTAAGTTTAAAATAGAGAGTTTCAGATAAGTTTTGAGCCTGCATTGCTAGTTTAATTCTTTCCTGCAAATGCTCAAATTCAGATTTTAATAACTTCCACTGTTGTTCTAATTCAATATATTCATCACCAAGTAAACTTAAATCTTCTGTTGTTGCATCAAAGTTTATTTTTTCATTTAATTCTAACAAACGCAAATGAACCTGAGCCAGAATAATGCAGTCGAGGTAAGCATATTCAATTTGCTCTTCACTCAAAGGTCTAAATCCCCAATCGCTGCTTTGATACTGCTTATCAATGTCTTGAAAATGACATAGTTCCACTGCCAAAGTTTTCAACTGATAATTAGGTAAAGGTAAAACATAATAAGGAATTGCTTTCGCCATTTCCAAAGTACAGGTGACATTTTGAGCTTTCTTCTTACCCAAAAATCTTAAATCGTATTTAGCATTATGGAACACCTTTTCTATAGAAGGATTTATCATAATTTCTTCTATAAACTCAGTCACAAGTTCTGGTTGTTCCAACACATCTAAAATATAAACACTTTTCCCAGTTAAATCCGTACAGTCATCCAAAACTTGAATTAGTGATAATCTAGGATTACGAGTGTCATAATCAGCAACTTCTGTATCCAACCAAAGAGTCTTTGCTTTACTTAATTTAGCAACAAGAGAGCGAATTTCATCTTTCAATTTTAGGTAAGGCATTGAGCAATATTTCCTAAAAAATTGGTAAATAATAACCAGCTTCTAATTTCCCAAGTTAGCATTTTGTATGTAATTTATTTGTAGTGCTGTATCTATTGTTTGTCAGTAATTATAACTAATTTGTACGTGGTTAATAGGCATTCATTGCATGGGAGTGAAATTATAAAAACCCGGTTTCTTGAAGAAACCGGGTTTTCAGGCAACAATGAAAACTTATATCTGAATTTAAATAGAACTAATTTTTTAAATTATAAGTTCGTTAGGTATTTATAGTAGTTTAAAACTAAAATATAAATTCAATTAATAAAAATATTTACACTCTTGACAAGTTCTAATTCCTAATTTTTAAATATCTAAGTATCATAAATAGAAGGAGCCAAAGCTAGATTTTTAGCTTCAACCTGCATCATATTTATATCCGATGGAGTCCATACACGGGGTGCTTGACAATGATGAGCAATTAATAGACCCCATAAACCCTTATCAGTCAAAATAGGTGCAGCTAAATTAGCGCGAACCTTTAAACCACGCAAAAAATCGCGATGGCAATCAGCAATCGGTTCTGACTCAATATCTGGAATAGCCCTTATCCTACCTTGTAAATACAAATCCGCATACCCATCATTAAAACAGTCATCAGGGCCGCTAGAACCAAGAATAGACCATTCTTCCGAGCTTAAAGATTCAAAAGTTACTTGCCCATCCCACTTAGAATAGAAATAATATAAAACGACCCTATCAACATCAAATGTATTTCGTAAACGGCTTATAGATTCCGTAATTAAACTATCTCGTTCTATAGTATTTTCTAAACGGTTAAGTACCTTTTTAAGACCACGGTCAAAATTATGATTAGAATTCTGTGCCACCTTTTCAGTATTACAATCGAGTAATAGTTGTCATTAATAATGTTATGCTATCAAGCACTTAATTAAAATCCCTT
>CAKZYM010000830.1 GCA_937884685.1 uncultured Calothrix sp. | reverse complement strand
GTAATGGGTGAAATGTGTCTAATTTGAAAAATACGGAAGATAAAACTGTAAAGCTTGTGGTTTTTTTGTCGGATGAAGAGCGCACAAAATTTAAAATCGCTTGCGCTCGCAGTAAAACCTCCATGAGCCAAAAAGCCAAAGAATTAATCGTTGCTTGGGTTGAATCAGAAGAATCTTCTTAGAAATGCTAAATTCTACGGTTCGGGATTGAATTGAGTAGTGTTTTCATCCAAGAAAACTCTCAATTCGTCTCGGGACAATTTCTGTAAGTTGGCTTTGTAATGCATATGCAAATTAATTCAGACACAATCAAAAGAGTTATTAGACATGGCAGAGGACAACGTTCGTTTTTCAATTACCCTATCCCCCTATGATTTTCGGAAACTAAAGCTATGGGCAAAGCTTCGGGGTCGTCCTCCGGCTGCATTTGCTGCTCAAATTATTGCTGCAAGACTAGAGGCTAACTTTGAAGACATTAATCAGCAGCTCACAGAGTATGCACGATACAAAAATGTTTCCATAGAAGAACTAGAAGCTAGCTTTGATTCTGATTGATTACTATTTTTCATCTCCTGCAACTCCTTTTCCCCAGATTTGATAACAAGCCATCGAAATATTTAAGCCAATAAATATTTCACTAACCAAGTACACGAATAAGATACACTATAAAGCTAGCACAAAGATAGCCAAAAGATGCTATAAAGTGTTTGTATGCTAAATATGCGATTAGCCAGGTGGTAACTATTGTGTTAACCGACAAGCGCAATGGCGTATGAATGGGTATATTTTTAAAGGAGATGTAGATGTGTCAAAGCTCCAAGTAGAAACAATGCCGCTTGAAGAAAATGTCAGATTGAATATTACTGTTTCCCGTTATAACCTCCAAAGGTTGAAGTATTGGGCTGCTATTAGTGGTAAAACTCCTAGTGCTTATGCCAGCCAAATAATATCAGCACGACTCGAAGCAAACTTCGATTTAATTAACCGACAACTTGAGGATTTGGCTCAAAGTAAAGGAATTCAGCTATCAGATTTGAAAGAACTTCTTGACGACCAAGATTCTAAATAAGAGCAATGGATTGAAAGTAGAATTAATCAAAGTAGTAAATGAATACGGCAGCAATCGACCCATTCAAATTACCCACAATCTCGCTCTCACTGCGGAAGCATCTACCCTTAGTTTGTGCAGTCTACTTTGTGCTGCATGACAACAAAGTTGTTTACGTTGGTAAAGCAACAGTACTAAGACAGCGTTGGGATTCTCATCATAGAATTAAGGAATTCAAAAATTTACCTCGTGAAGTTCGCATCGCTTGGCTGATTTGTGATAGTCCAGAGTTAATAGATGAGTTAGAGAAATCCATGATTGCTCGTTTTGAACCTTCGATGAATGGCTCCAAAGTTGAATACGCAACCCCACGGAAGACAAT
>CAKZYM010000829.1 GCA_937884685.1 uncultured Calothrix sp. | reverse complement strand
AATAATTAGCATAAAACAGATTTATGATTGCATGCGAATAGGTAATTATCTAGATCAAGGCTATACAATAACCGTTTTAGGAAAAATAATTATTAGTGATTTTAAAGTTTGTATTTTGTAGGTTGGGTTAAGCAGAGCGCAACCCAACAAGAAATATTGATTAATATAGCCCTTTTCATTTGAATGCAATACAAATGAAATTGCTGATAATCGGACGGACAGGGATGTCCATCCCACAAGAATGTATTATACTCAACCGAAAATCGCTATATTGATTTACTCTTCATCCCATCTAATTAAAAAAATTAAATATGAAAAAGAAAGCAATTCAAGTTATTCCAATAAAGCAGTATCAAATCATAGAAATGTTATTAGGATAATTCTTTAATTAATGCTTGGTAAAAAATAAAATTAATTGTAGGGTGAGTGACGGTTAGGATAACTTATCAAAGCAAAGAAGACGAATTAATCTTACCGTCACGCACCATCTTCCAATTATGATAAATTTGTGAATTTGTAAAAAAATGGTAAAAATCTATGAAACACAAAATCTATATTGAAAAATACGATGCTTCCTTAGAAGAATTATCAGAAGACATTGGAAATTTAAGATACGATACTCTTGCTGATTTATTATAACTTTTATCTACCAAAATTAATAAAGATAGTGAAAGCGATTTATCTAGAAATAGAGTTAAATTAGCTGCTTGTTTAAAAGAATGTTCCTTGGAATTAAACGAAGCATCAATTGCGATAGATAAAGCTTGGGAAATATGTGAGCCTTATTGTCGGGGAGAAATAAAAGGAGATAATAAACAATAAATTAAAGGCTAACAATTATAATTCCTAATACCTCCGTCAGGCATAAGAGTATTGCAAATGATAGCACGTTCTATTTGATTGTAATCGTAGTTAAGCTCAGCTAAATCCAAATCAGCGTCTCGTAAATCAGTATAAGTAAAATCAGCACCTCTTAAATCAGCACCTACCAAAATTGCACCTCGTAAATTAGTACGAGTAAAATTAGCATTCGTTAATTTGAGACTACTAAAATTACAACCTCTTAAATCTAATCTGCTTAAATTCACACCTGCATGTACCCGAATCACTCCTGATGGGTCATTTTCTGCTGTATCTTCAAACGGTTTATCGCTATAGAAAATAGTATCAGTTAAATCGATTTCGTTTAGATTTATTTGAACTACATCAGAATATTCTAAAACAGCACGTTTAATGTTCATTTTTTTTAAATATTTACATAGATAAACAATATCTATCCCAATCAGATTTGCATTTTCCCAGTTACTATTATCAAGAATTGAGCCACCCAAATCAGTACTATTTATTGAAACTTGACTAAAATCAGCGTTAGTAAAATTATTATTTTCTAATGATGATTGAAAAGTATGCATACCTGTGAAGCTAGCACCAGTACAATCGCATCTTTCAATACGAGTTTGATTTAAGTTGACCCTATGAAATTTTGCTCCTCGTAAATTAGAATCAAAAATATCAGCGTCACTTAATTTTGTATTACTTAAGTTTGCATTATTGAAATTAGCACATTTAAAAGTACTACCTCCTAAATTAGCATTTCTTAAATCAGCACCTCTCAAATCAGCATCATCAATATCTACATATTTAAAATCAGCATTTCTTAGGTCACTACCCGGACAAATACAATATGCTTTTGACAAATCAGTTTCAGGAGGAAAAAATGTTTCGTGATTATACAAAGCTTTACTCAAATCAGCTTTACTCAAATCAGCTTCACTTAAATTAGCTTCACTTAAATTAGCTCCACGTAAATCTGTATGTTTTAAAGAACAACCTAAAATAGCACCGCTTAAATTAGCATTTCTTAAATCAGTTCTTCTTAGAGATGCTTCTCTCAAATCAGTACTATTTAAATTTATACCCTGTAAATTACTGTTTGATAAATTCGCACCCCTCAAATCAGCCTGAGAAAGATTTGCACCACGAAAATCAAAACGTTGGCTTGTAATACCACAGTTCTCAGGTTGCATCTTACTAAGATTAGCACCTGGTGCAACTAAATATGCTTCACTAAGGTCAGTTCCTTCTGGAAAAATTGTTTCTGGACTGTAAAGTGCTTTTCTAAAAATAGTATCTTTTAAACTAGCACCAGTTAAATCAGCACCAATTAAATTAGCACTATTTAAATTAGCTTTATCAAGAATTGCATTTCTTAAGTTAGCTTGTAAAAGAATTGCATGTTGTAAAGAGGCTGAAGTTAAATTCACATCACTTAAATTAACTCTTTCTAAATCAGCTTCATATAATTTAGCAAGATTACCAAGCTTCATTACTGGTTCAATAATATCTCTATACCAATCTTTGATTATTGCTTGATGAAAATTAGCACCTCTAAAAACAGCGCTTCGTAAATAATCAGCATAAATAGTAGCCCTGGTTAAATTAGCATTTTCAAAAATAGTACTACCTGATATAAATACATAAGTCAATTTAGCTCCTGTAAGATTAGCATTGCTAAAATTTGTTCCTGTAAAAGAGACATAGGAAAAATTAGCATTACTAAAATTCGCATCTGTGAAATTAGCTCCACTCAACTTAATAATATTATCCAAATTCGGATTCAATTCATCAAAATCAACCCCACTCAAATCAACACCATAAAAGTCTCTTTCCCCAGCTTGATAGCGCTCAATCAATTCTTTCGCATTCATTTTATTTACCAGCTTTGATTTTTGAAAAACTTATATTGATAGTTTATTCTCTATAACAGTTTTTTAGTCCTATTTATAGGAATTTAGCTATTAGCTTGGGGTTTGCAACCCCGAGCGGGTATGAAATTAAAGCTATCATTTTTTATGAAAATAAATATTCTTACAATATAATCTCAAAATAAATGGTGCGTTACGCTTCGCGATAACACACCCTACAATGCTATTAATTCCTTAAATGACTTTATTCTTATTACTCTAAGCTATCCCTTAAAGTTCTTATCTTTAATCTTATTCTTTCTACTTCTGCTTGTGTGCGAATTTCTGATTTCTGGTGTTCTGCTATAAATCTAGGGTTGGTTTGTTGCTCAATAAAATTATTCAGTGCTTGTGGATTTGATTTGAATAACATTAATAATTGTTTTTGACTCTGGGGAATGTTTGGATTTGCTAAAAACTGTTTATATAATATCTCGTTGCTAAGTAAGTTGATAAACTGGTTTCTAATTTGAGCTTTTTGACTTTCTAATAGCGCTCTACCTTGTGTGGTATTAAGTATCGTTTGAACGTCTCTTAATTGTTTATCTACGTTCAATTCTGCTTCTGTTGCTCGTCTGCGGATTTTTTGTAAATCTCCCAGATTCTGAGCATTGGCTTGCTGTGGATTAAATAAATTTACCAGATTAAATGAAGTAGATAAAAGTAAGATGGTTCCTACTGCTTTTACTGCACGAGATTTGTTTGAAATAATATGGTTAATCATGACTTTTTAAAATGAAATTAACTAAAGTTTTTAATTTTATAGCAGTTTAAATATTTCAAAATACTATTAAAATTAAGCATACTAAGATTAAGGCTGATATTAAGTTGGCAGAAACAGAAATAAATCGCTTACAATAAACAATTTATTAAATATTCTGCTTCAGTAATATCCCTTATTTTTTTTATTAATTTTGGATTTATTAATAACAGCTTTAAATCAAGTATGCTAACTATTGTGCATACTAAAAATATTTTGTCAACAAAGATAAATAAAAGAATGAATACCAAACTTCCTATTCCCCCACATTTCAATCCTGCAAAAGTTAGTGAAATCTGGCGGGTTCCTTATCAACAAATTTCTATAGATGCGGAACTATGGACGAAACAACATAATATAAAACCGGCTTCTGAAGATAAAAGCCGGGTTTGTTTGTTATTAATCGATGTACAAAATACTTTTTGTATTCCCGATTTTGAATTATTTGTAGGTGGAAACTCGGGAAAAGGTGCGATTGAAGATAACGTGCGTTTGTGTGAGTTTATTTATCGCAATTTGGGTGAAATTACTACAATTATTCCCACGATGGATACTCATACAGCAATGCAAATTTTTCATCCTGTATTCTGGGTAAATTCTGCTGGTGAACATCCGATTCCTTCTGCTACGAATATTGTTCCAAGTGATATTGATAATGGTAATTGGAAAGTTAATCCAGCAGTTAGCTATAGTTTGGGATACGATTACGAATTTTTAGAAAAATACGCTTATCATTACGTTAAGAAACTCACCGACAATGGTAAATATCCCCTCACCGTTTGGTCTTATCATTCGATGTTGGGTGGAATTGGTCATGCTTTAGTTTCCTCGGTGGAGGAAGCAATATTTTTTCATTCCATCGCTCGTAATTCTCAAGCACAATTTGAAATTAAGGGAAATAATCCGTTAACTGAAAACTATTCGGTATTGAGTCCAGAAATATTAAAAAATTTCGATGATAGTCAAATTGCAGAAAAAAATCACCGATTAATTAAACAGCTTTTAGACTTTGATAAAGTTATTATTGCCGGACAAGCGAAAAGTCACTGCGTAGCTTGGACAATCGACGATTTATTAACAGATATCAAGAAAATAGATATCAACCTTGCTAAAAAAGTTTATCTCCTAGAAGATTGCACATCACCCGTGGTTGTACCCGGAGTTGTTGACTACACCGAACAAGCAGACGCAGCATTTAAGAGATTTAAAGAAGCAGGGATGAAGACAGTGAACAGTTATCAGTTATCAGTTATCAGTTAACAGTAAAGAGTGATGAGTTAGGAGTTAGGAATTATTGAATTTCCAATATTGAATTTAAAATTAGCCCACGAAGGTGGTGAGACTAGTTTGGGGTG
>CAKZYM010000828.1 GCA_937884685.1 uncultured Calothrix sp. | reverse complement strand
TGCGTGACGGTATTATTTAATTGATGGGTTTGGTTTTCTGAATTATCGTGACCGTCACTCACCCTACAAATTGTTAATTATTAATTGATTGGTGCGTGACGGTAATATGATTATTTGTAGTTTATGTTTATAAATTATCGTGACCGTCACACACCCTACCAATTGTTAACGGTTAACTGTTAATTGAGACGATTGCAAACCGTACATATGATTAAACAAACCCCAACAATATTCTTCCGGTAATTTACAGGTAATCGCACCTCTTAATACAACATTAAAATACCAATCATTGGGAGCAATTTCTTCTAAAAGTTTGTTCACCACAACATAGGTGCGGACGTTTTTGTATATTTTTCCTTGAAAATCAATATCTACAAATTCCTGACGATAGCCACCACGGGGAACATCTTCACGCTTATCTAAACTTTCGCTAAGTCGCCAAGGTAACTGATAAAGTACTCCATGTACTCTACTATTAGAATCTTTCACCACATCCAACACCCCACATTTGCGAGAAGTGCTGTAACGGTAAAATCCCAAGCGATAATTATTCAGAATCCCAGCACCCATCACATAATTGTGAGTATTTTCATTCATAGTGCGTTTCAAATCCACCGGACACATACAGGAACCATAAGCAAAATAGTAAAACATCGGTTCTTTATGCTGTGATTGTTGCCGGTTTTGAGATTTGCGGTGAGTGTGATTACTCATCTATCCACGGAAATATTTATTACATTTGACAATATATCAAAAGTGGTAGGAAATGGGTAAGAGGTAAGGGGTAATGAGTAAGAGGTAATGGGTAATAGGTAAGGTTTCTAGCGACCAAGATGGTCGCACTACAAATTGGCTTTAAATTTCTTTACTGTTGATCAGAAAAGAATTCTTCCTGCTTCTCTTGAAAAAAAAGGAGCTTTTTACAAGTAAGTCTTAATTCCAATTACCTCTTACCTCTTACCTTTTACCTCTTACCTCTTACCTTTTACCTCTTACCTAACTTCTTAATATCTGATTCCAGTTTTCTACAACAGTTAGTAAATCTTGGGGTAGATTATTACGAGATGTGTCGTTGAATTTTACTGTACCATCACGGGTAGTAAGGGTATAGGTAATAAAATCGGCTGCACCTCTAGAAGCTGGATAGCTCATATTCTGGAATTCATTGCGCTGATTCTGCAATAATCGTTGAAAATTGTTTACTTGCTGACGAGAAGCTTGACGAATGCTGCGAGTCTTATCATTCATATCTCCCATCCGATAGCGCATTATCCTTCCATCTTCAAATAAAACGGTTTCGTAGGTTTGTCCAGCAAAACCACCGCTGCTAATTTGACGAAATACGACTCCTCTTGTTAAAGGTGATGGTAGTTCTCGGTTGGGAATTCTTACGGGTATTACTGTTGCTTGATTTTGATTTCCGTCTATTTTGCTAACGGTTTCGTTTAAAATTACTCTGCTTCTGCTATCGGTATGGTAAACGAATAGTTCCGAACCTACTTTTACGGTTACTCGATAACCATCAACAAGTCTATAAAAACAATAGCGGCGTTTGCGTTCGTTGACTATACCCAAACAACCGTTTTTCCATCTTCTTTGCTCGACTTCGACAATGTTTCCGGAAGAAACTATACTACCGACCCGGTTTCTTACGTCGGATAATACTGCACTTTCAACGGATGCTGGTAAATTTGCAACTGTATCGATTTCAAAATCCGAACCGTTTTGTTTAAAGCGATAATTCCAGGTTTCTCTACCGTCGGATAAGGTCGCTTTCATCATGGGGATGTTATCTTGTCTTTCGTTGAGTCGCTCAACTTCGATAACCCGGATTTGGAAAGCACTTGAAGCACGTGAAGAACGTCTAGCTGCATCTGCTTTGATTACTGCTGCTGCTTGTGGAGTTAAGCTTTTGGTACGGTCGAGGGTTACTGTTGAAGCGTCATCGCTTGCGTGGTAAATCCAAGTTTGGTCATTTGCTTGAACGGTAACTATCCAACCAGGAGTACGAATAAGAGCTTTGTTACAAATCCGGTCAAAGGTTAAGTAGCAGGGATTATTCCAAATTTTACGCTCGCTTTCAACAATCCGTATTCTTCTCCGAGATAAACCAGACCACCGAGAAGCATCTCTAAAAATAGCATCGGAAACAGCTTGAGGTAATCCGGATGATGGTTGACTGCTTTGATTGGATAACTTAACTTGACTTCCGGTTCCATTGCTCAAGAATACCCAATTTTGAGAATCTCCGCTGACGGTTACTTCCCAACCGGAAACAGAAGTTCTGTCACAGGGATTATTAAAACTAAAATCTTCACAACCGTATCCCCAGTTTGCTGGTTTGAAGGAGACGATTCTTAATTTTCTATTTGGTAAACCAGAAATGTCTCTTGCTTCTTTCAATACAGCGCTGCGAACCTTTCTAGGTAATCTTAATTTACTAGCTTCTGTATTTAAACGAACTTGATTACCGTCGATGGAAGTGTGATAAACCAAAGTTTGTCTTGCACCTTTGACAGTAACTTTCCATCCTCTTTGATTTCCTCTCAAACAAGATTCAGCGGGACCTCCTAAATTTAAGCAGCTATCGCTAAAGGTCATTTGCTGTGCTTTGGTAACTCGAACTCTGGAACTACCAATTAACTGAGATGCAGATTTTAGAACAGTTCTCTTTACTTGAGAGGGTAAGCCGTTATCGGTAATTTCACTCGCTTTAGTATTCAGTTTAATTACCGAACCGGACTTGTTAGTATGATAAACCAAACTTTGTCCTTTGGTACCAACAATTACTCGCCAACCTGGTACTAAAACTTGAGAACAAATTGTATTTTTATCTGCTAATTCCAAACAGCCATCCTTCCAAGTTTTCTGCTGTGCTTGCATAATAAAGAACTCAGAAGCCGGTTTCTGCAAGCGTTGAGCAGCATCTGCAATTGCTTGTGATTTAATAAATTCTGGTAATTGCGAATCGGTATCACCAGAATTACTACCAGACGCTAAACGTAAAGTTTTTCCGTTGCTATTAGTATGATAAACCCACCTTTGGCCACCATCAGATACCGTGACTCGATAACCGGGAACCAAAGCTTGAGTACACATTTCACCGGGTTTGAGTACTTCCAAGCATCCATTCCGCCAGGTTTCCTTACTGTAACCGATAACTCTTAATCTATTTTGGGGAATATCTTCACGTTTAGACAAATCTTTAGTAACAGCATTCACCACCACCAAAGGTAAACCACCTCTACTAACATTCTGTCTCTGTACTTGAATTGTGGTTTGAGAATTACTTTGTTGTTGACTAACAACTATATCTTGTTGGCTATTAGCTACCTTATAATTTTGGGATGTTGAGACAACCACTGGAGTCGCAGCAGCACTTTTTCGTAGTACGAACTCGCTCGCGACAGATATGACACCAGTTAATAGTAAAGCAGCAAATAACCGTGCTTTATTTGTAGTAGAATTACCTTTAGATGTGGCTTTCATAGAATAGTTACCTGTGTCCGTCATAAGTTTACAAATAGTTAAGATTTGTCTCTGATATTAAATTTAAAATACAGCTTATAAAAACTTTTATTTTTCGATAAATATTACCTTAAAACAATCAAATACAAAGAATTAATTATCCCACACTATAAATTAAATGGGGACAAATATCATGTTATTGTATGCGCTTGTATACGAGTTTTGACGTAGATTGATAGGTGATTTGTTCCTGATTGTTTACAAAAACTTTATATTTTTGGGCATAGGGCATAGCGAGTTGGGCATGGGAAATAAAAAATTAATAATAAAGAAATTACACAATTTTCAAACTTTAACTAAACCGTATTGAGCTATAAACTAAAATTAATTTTCCTATGCCCAATCCCCAATTCCCAATCACTAATTACTAACTACCAATATTCAAATCATGAAAAATTTTGAACAAATCCAAAATATCTATAAAAACTATCGAGATGATTACAGTTTAGAGCAGAGAAAGAACTGGTACAGCAAAGTTGCGGAAGCGTACAATAGAACCAGACCGCGCTATCCCCAGGAACTGATTAATCGTACAGTAGAAATAGCTAGACTAAGTAAAAATACGGAAATTTTAGAAATAGGGTGCGGTCCTGGAACTGCAACAACGGAGTTTGCTAAACTGGGTTTTTCAATGACCTGTCTCGAACCGAGCGAAGAATCCTGTAATTTAGCGAGACAAAATTGTGCGGATTTTCCAAATGTCGAAATTATTAATACCACCTTTGAAGAATGGGAATTACAACCAAATAGATTCGATACCATTCTTGCTGCTACTTCCTTTCATTGGATAACACCAGAAGTAGGATATCCCAAACTAGAGCAAGCATTAAAAGATAATGGTAATTTGATTTTACTGTGGAACAAAGAACCGCAACCCAGCTACGAAGTTTACCAAATCTTAGATGAGGTTTATCAAAAACAAGTTCCTTCCCTTTCCAGGTATGAAGCTAGGGGAACCACAGAAAGAATTCTTCGGGAACTGGGGGAAAACGTTGTTAAATCAGGGCTTTTCAAGGATTTGGTTTTTGAATGTATGGAGTGCGATCGCACTTACAGTATTGATGATTATCTAATCTTGCTGAGTACCTTATCACCTTATATTGTGCTGGATTCTCAAAAACGAGATGATTTATTTAACGATTTGAGAGATGTTTTGCGTAAAAATCTTGGAGATACTATTGAGACATCTTATTTATCAGCGTTTCATGTTGCTTGGAAGAGCGATAAGTGATGGTATTTATAGATAAACTTGGTTTAGATTGGCTATCACGTATGACTTAGGAACTAATTATGAAATTGCAAAGAGTTCAAGTTCCAGATTTTCGCGTTTTG
>CAKZYM010000827.1 GCA_937884685.1 uncultured Calothrix sp. | reverse complement strand
GATTATGTCAGGTAAAACTTTAGAGGAGCTTGGTTTTACTGAAGAAGTTATACCTTCTCACATTGCTGTAAAAGAAGCAGTATTACCATTTAATAAATTCCCAGGTACAGATACCATTTTAGGCCCAGAAATGCGTTCAACTGGCGAAGTAATGGGTATAGATAGCGACTTTGGTAGGGCTTATGCAAAAGCCGAAATGGGCGCGGGAGAACATTTACCTTTAAAAGGCACGGTATTTGTATCGATGAACGACCGTGATAAAGCTGCTGCGGTTCCAGTAGTTAAGGAATTTATTCAATTAGGATTTTCCGTAATGGCAACAAGCGGAACCCGAAAAGTACTTCAAGAAAATGGATTAAATATAGAACAAGTACTTAAACTTCACGAAGGTCGTCCCCACGTTATCGATGCCATCAAAAATCGTCAAATTCAACTCATTATTAATACTCCTTCCGGTCAAGAAGCTCAAAGCGACGGTAGGTTGATTCGACGCACGGCTTTGTCTTACAAAATACCCATGCTGACAACGATTGCAGGCGCAAAAGCAACTCTTGCTGCTATTCGTTCCCTACAAAATACCAACTTAGATGTAAAGCTAATTCAGGACTACTGCTTAGTCCGATAGTGTAGGAAATCTTGGCAAAAAACCTTTTTAAAGTAGCGAGTAGCGAGTGATGAATAAAGAGTTTCGCGGCCCGAATAGGAGGTTGAGAAACTCTTAATCAGAATACTGATTCGGCAGTTCGTTCCTCCTTCGCTACTCGCTACTCACCTCTAACTCTCTTCACTAATGCGCTTACTATACGACTTTGTAATACACAATTAGGGTAAGATTGATAGTTATCAATTTTATACTAGATGTTGCAACTTTTCTTAACATAGGAAATTGCTTAAAATGAAAATTATTAGATATTCTTTAGGAAAAATTTAAGTTTACTCACCCATAACACAGGCGACAATAGAAATAACTATTGAACAGTAGCCAAGAAGTTTTTAGAAATGTTACAATTATTTACAATATAAAAAAATGGAAAAATGTTTAATTAGTTACCTTATATCTAACTGTAGGTACTTGTAAAGCAAGGTAGAAAACTGCAAATATTAGCAATTAATAATCAAATTTAAAATTATTCTTATGCCGAGTTTCTAGGGTGCTGGAAATGCACTTTACAGGATCTGGGTTCTCTAACTATTTGAGGTATACCCGGTTTATGTATCTATCTAATTGTAAACTTACCGTCAATACTTATTTTCATTACACTTTATGCCTAGCGCTATGAAGACCGCCCAGACACCTAAAGACCTCGTGCGGACTTACCTGCGCGAGATTGGTCGCGTACCACTTTTAACTCACGAGGAAGAGATACTTTACGGAAAGCAGGTGCATCGTGCTACAGCCTTGCAATCAGTAAGAGATTCGCTAGCAATAGAATTGAAACGTCAACCGACCTTAGATGAATGGGCAGAGCGTGCAGATCTGGATTCCGTCGAGTTAGAGGAAGCGATAGAAAAAGGCGAAGTTGCTAAACGCAAAATGGTAGAAGCCAATTTGCGGCTTGTGGTTTCGGTTGCGAAAAAATACATTAAACGTAATGTTGATTTACTTGATTTGATTCAGGAAGGTAGTATTGGAATGCAGCGGGGTGTAGAAAAGTTTGACCCTAGCAAGGGTTATAGATTTTCTACTTATGCTTATTGGTGGATTCGTCAAGCTATTACTCGTGCAATAGCCGAGAAAGGTCGTACAATTCGCTTGCCAATTCATATTACTGAAAAGCTCAATAAAATAAAGAAAGCACAGCGTCAGCTATCACAAAAGTTAGGACGTGCAGCGACAGTTTCTGAATTGGCACAAGAATTAAATTTAACTCCCAAGCAGGTAAGAGAGTACTTAGAAAAGGCTCGCGTGCCATTATCATTAGATTTACGCTTGGGAGATAATTACGATACAGAGCTTGGGGAAATGTTGGAAGACCCAAATGCTTCTCCAGAAGATTTTGTCATGCAATCTTCGTTATCCAACGAGTTAGAATCTTTGATAGCTGACCTGACTCCCCAGCAGCGACAGGTTATTACTTTGCGCTTCGGCTTAAACGATGGAAAAGCCATGACACTTGTCAAAATAGGCGAACAGCTTAATATTAGCCGCGAACGAGTACGGCAAATTGAGCGCGAAGCTTTAAATAAACTCCGTAAGTCTAAAGGTGATATGAATGAATATTTAGCTAGCTAACAAATCGAAAATTTTATAGACAAACGCTGTTCGCGTTCACGAAGTGTGTCCGAAGGACATAGTGACTCGTTAAAGTAAAACTCTGTGCATTTAGACTTGAGGGTTCTAAAGTTTATAGAAAAGGAATCATGCAAAAATTGAAAAAGAGGAAGATTTTTGTTTCTTCCTCTTTTTTATATGATTAATTTTTACTAATAACTTAAAAGCCAAGATAATTCCTATTTTTTTAAAGATAAATATTTTGGTCTATTTTCTGTCGTTTGTCCTTAACCAGCTTTGTGGAGAAATACTATGATTATGGTACGGTTAAACCTACTTTCAATCTAGAATAGATTTGTTACATTAGGTCTACGCAGAAAAATAATCAATACTTATAATTTAACTGAGCATACAGCAAATCAAATATCAGTCATTTATTATACTTAGGAATACGGTGAGGAAAATATGAGTAATTCATCCAATCGAGTTTCGGATTTTTTCAATAGCGATTCCCAAACTTTTAATTCACTGTGGCAATATGTTAGCTCATTAAGTCCTGAGACAGTTACCCAATTGTCTAAACCAGGTTCCCCTGAAGTATTAGCAGTAATAGAGCGTAATATCATAGGACTTTTAGGAAATTTACCCTCAGATAACTTCAATGTAAATATTAATACTAATCGTGAAAGCTTAGGTAAGCTCTTAGCCTCGGCAATGATTAGCGGTTATTTTTTACGTAATGCAGAGCAAAGGATGGATTTTGAAACAGCATTACAAGATATTGAAGTTAATGAAGAAAAGAGCGATATTTAAGTAAAAGCTAATAGAAGCGATAAGTAGAGGAAGCAGGGGAGCAAGGGAAAAAATTTAGCCATTCCTGATAATCGCTATTGATTATATTTAGGGCTTGCTGAATAAGCCTAGAAATTTAAAATAGAACCCACAGAGCTTA
>CAKZYM010000826.1 GCA_937884685.1 uncultured Calothrix sp. | reverse complement strand
GTACTTATATTTCAAAAAGGTTATTATCCCAGGTGCAGATGTTGGAGGCACAAAAGGCACCAATAAAGGCAATATTGCAGTTGTTGGGAATAAACCTGTAGTTATTAAAATATTAAATTATTTTGCTCCGACTGCTAATGTTGTCTTATTGAGCCAGGGAATACAATCCACGCTCTTATAGTCCGTCAGCAGGGCTTTTGGCATTAAAAAGTGGCGAATCAATCATCGAGCAGCCCAAGCAGCACCCTTAAGAACCATAAAATCAATAAAAGCCTGAATCCGTGGTGAAACTAGTCGTCGTTCTAAATAAAGCGCTGTAAAAGGCACTTCGTCCGGTCTATAATCAGCTAAAACTTCTTCTAATTTACCCTCAGTTAAAGCGTTTATAGCCATAAAACCAGGCATTTGACTAATACCCATACCTAACATAGCAGCTTGACCTACGGCTTCCCCATCATCAATAGTTAGCGTACCCGTGAAATTTCTGCGTTCAATTTGTTCATCAATAGTAAAAAACCAAGGTACCAGACGACCCGTTTTGCGATTGCGGAAATTTAAGCAGTTGTATTGAGCTAATTCCTCCGGATGTTGCGGTCTTCCATAGTGTTCTAAATATTCAGGAGTCGCACAGGTAATTAAAGGGTCAAGAAATAACCTTCTGGCAATTAAATTAGCGCTATCAGCTAATTCTCCAACGCGAATTACTACATCAAAACCTTCAGCAGCTAAATCAACGTCTCTATCATCAAGAGAAAGGTCAACGGATATTTGAGGATAAGCTTGTAAAAACTGAGCTAATAAAATTGTTCCCCACATTCTGCCATAGGCAGCAGACATACTAACTTTTAGTCGTCCGCTGGGTTCTGTTTTCGTATCTTTTAACTCTTGAACTAAGTCATCCATTTCTTCTAAAAGTCTTTGAGCTACTTCATAAAATCTTTCCCCTTCGTTAGTTAAACTCACGCTGCGGGTAGTTCGGTGTAGTAGTTTAACTCCTAACTCTTCTTCCAACTTCGCGACTGCTTTACTAGTAGCTGGAGGAGAAAGACTTAATATGTTAGCTGCTTCGACAAAGCTTTTGGTTTGGGCAACTCGGACAAAGGTTTTGATATTACTCAGGCTTTTCATATCTTATTAGTAACTAATGGTAAATAATAAAATAACTTTTAGCCTATTTATCTTACTTTATTCACAGATTATTCTGTATTTAGAAACAAAAAAAGAGACAAAACTATGAATTCACAACAAGTTGTTGATGCTATTGCTCAATCCGAACGCATCGGTCGCCAAATTTACAAGGGTTTTAACGAGCGCAATCTTGGTCTTTGGGATGAAGTAATTGCTTCTGATGTGGAAGTACGTAGCACTGTTGGCACAATGCCATTGATTGGTAGAGAAGCACTCAAAAATTGGGCTGCTCAATTCCAATCTGGATTTCGACCTCGATTGGATTTGGTAGACGAAATTTACGGTGTAAATCGCGCTACCATTGCTGTCAATTTAAATTGGAAGCATGACAAGGAATTTTTTGGGTTAGAACCTACTGGCAGAATCGGCACTTCAATTGAGTATTTCATCCTGTGGATTACTGATGGGCAGGTAACGCGCTTTTGGGTAGCAGACCATACGATGGATTTGACTATGTATTTGATTCGCGAACGGGGAATGCACTATCCCCAGAATTTTGTCCCAGAACCAATTATTCGCGGTTTAGAAGCTAACAAATTTGATTAAGCAGTGCAATCCGATTCATTCTCGCGCTACAGCAAAATTTTAAATTATTGACGTTACGGAGCAATATAACCATGAAAACCATTCAAGCAACCGAACACGGTGCAGCAGATGTTCTTAAATTAATCGAAACAGAAATTCCCCAACCAAAGCTAGGACAAGCTTTAGTTAAAATCCACTATGCAGGAGTAAATTTTATCGATGTAGCGATGCGTCGCGGTTGGTATCCCAATCCACCTGTTCCTACTCCCTTTATTCCTGGGCCTGAAGGGGCTGGTGAAGTGATTGCTATCGGAGAAGGTGTAACCGAAGTAAAAGTAGGCGATCGCGTTAGCTTTATGCAGGAAGAAGAGGCTGGTTTAGACCGTGCATATGCTGAATACATTCCTATTGCGGCTTGGAAACTAATTCTTCTTCCTGATGATATCTCTTTTGAGACGGCAGCAGCTATGACAGCCCAGGGTTTAACAACCCACTATATGATGAACGATTTTGTACGGCTTGAGCCTGGAAAGACTGTCTTGATTCATGCAGCAGCAGGGGGAATGGGGTTAAATCTTGTACAGTGGGCAAAACATCTGGGTGCATTTGTTATCGGTACTGCATCTAGCGAGCATAAAGCACAGAGAGCATTGGCATTAGGGGCTTCAGAGATTATTAACTATACCCAAGAAAATTTTGTCGAGCGAGTCAAAAAACTTACTAATGGTAAAGGTGCAGATTTAATCATAGACGGAGTAGGTAAAACAACCTTGCCAGGTGACTTTGAAGCGGTTGCGACACGGGGACATATTGTTACCTACGGAATTGCTGGTGGTATGCCAGACAATATCAATCCTTTCGATTTACTTTATCGTTCTCGAACTCTTCATGGTGCAGATTTATTTGATTATATTGCTAATCGTGAAGAAAGAATTATGAGAGCTAATGCAGTTTGGCAAGCTATTAGGGAAGGATGGCTCAAGCCTCAAATTTCTCAGATATTTCCTCTAGAAGATGCTATAGCAGCCCATCAGCTTATAGAAGACCGTAACAACATGGGCAAAATTTTACTCAAGATATAGCAATCGCACAATTCAATCAATTAATGAAATAAAAAAGGAGAAACAAGATGAAAATTGGCATAATTGGTGCGGGAGCAATTGGTAAAACATACGGAGAATTATTTAAAAGAGCAGGTCATGAGGTGATGTTATCGTCTCGCAATCCTGAGAATATTGAGGCTGGTAATTATCAAATAGGCACAGTTAAGCAAGCAGCAGCCTTTGGCGAAATTATCATTCTAGCCGTAAATTACCGCACAGTTGACTCGGCAATCGACCAGATAAAAAACCACCTTGACGACAAACTGGTAATTGATACAACCAATCCACTTTATAGCGATGAAAATGGCAACTTAAAGCAACTTATTGGAGAAAATGAAGTGGCTGGTGTAGTAATGCAGCAGAAAATTCCCAACGCTCGCGTTGCCAAAGCTTTTACTACATTATGGACTGGGTATGTAGAACAACATAGTGATGTTCTAGAACCAAGCCTTGTTATGACCTACGCTGTAGATGAAGAGAAGGACGAGCGAGTAGTCAGACAGCTTATCGAAGATTCGGGCTTGATTCCGTTCAAAGTTGGAACTGTAGCACAATCAAGTCCCCTCGACCCAGGTAGTCCACTTTGGAATGTCAGGTTAACCCCCGAACAAGCACAAGAGAAACTTCGCGCTTTGAGAACAACTGTTAAAGCATAATGCAGTTGCTTGAATTATCAGCTTATTTAACTAATTCTGAAGCTATCAAAAGCCCCCGTATTTTATACGTGGGGTATTTTACATACAGCGTTTTGAAAAGTAGATGAGGTACATTCCCCCTGCTCCCTGCCTTATAAAGAACATATGTGACCTCATTAGAATCAAATCCACTGTAGGTGCGCGTAGTTACAATGATGTTTTGAAATCTGCTACAGCTAAATCAACAAACGCTCTGACTTTAGGTGTCATGTAACGACTTGAGGTAAAAATCGCTGACACGGGTACGGGTACTCTTTCCCAATCTTT
>CAKZYM010000825.1 GCA_937884685.1 uncultured Calothrix sp. | reverse complement strand
CAATATTTTTTATATCGGTTGCATCGGTTGAATTCCTTTCAATATCACAGAAAATGCACTAGGTGGCACATTTTTAAGTGATGCTCATGGTGGCAAGGAATTTACCTTTACTGCACCTGAATCGGGAACATTTGATTTTCATGCTGAGATGTTTGAACGTGATGGAGGTGCCTTGTTTGATTTAAGTGTGACAGATGTTACAGCACCACCCCCACCTGTTTGGGAAAACCCCTTAACTCCAGGTAGTTATTTTATAAGCAGTAGCTTCGGTTGGCGCGATCTATATGGTAATGGAAATCGTAAATTTCATACAGGTATTGATTTCGCAGCGACTACGGGAACTCGCATCGAGGCAGCAAAAAGTGGAACAGTTACTTTTGTTGGTACAGATCACCACGGTGGTAAGTATATAGATATTGATCATGGTGGTGGTTTGAAAACGCGCTACTTACATTTGTCAACTTTTGCTGTTAGTAAGGGAGATGTCGTTAATGATGACACTAAAATTGGTGAAGTTGGTAGTACAGGATATTCCACAGGACCTCACCTACATTTTGAAGTTTGGGAAAATGGAGTGAGGAAGAATCCTGAGAATTATATTCAGTTTTAGGATTAAATAATAGCGTAGGGCGGGCATTACACTTCTTGTCAGCGATCACTCGTTTATCGTGAATCAGTTTAAGGGTTTAGCATTGCTAAACCCCTATAACCTGACTCATCCGGATGTTCGCTGGGTAAATTGTGCATCGTCGGAAGTGATTCTTTGCGAGAAAGAGGAGGTTTTTTTTCGTACATGGATGCATTCCGGAACCTGCTAATTATAGGTTAGCGGATGAGAAGTATGGATGCTTAATCAACTTTGTTCCCTATTCCTTTGCGCTCACCACCTTTAATAATGTTTAATAATCGTATTTAATGCTCAAATAAAATGTTGGGTTACGGCATAATTTTACACTTTCATTAAGCATAAATATTATTACTGTGCGTAACCCAACCTAATAATTTTCTGTTGTAGCTATTTTCTTAATTTCTTTAAAATTTAAGATTCATGTTTTAACTTCAAAACACGCTTAGCTCCAACTAATCCAACTATTACGAAGCCAATTATTCCGGATGGTTCAGGTACAGGTTTTGTCTCTGGTGGTGGTGTTAGCACAACTTCATCGATTTTGGATACTGGAGTATCAAAATTACCGCGTAGCGCAATCGCATCATTTAGGCATTCTTCAAATAGACTGGCAATATAGTTTCCATTTGGAAACAGAGAGCGAGAAAATTTAAACCCGAATAATTGAGAACCTTGAAACAAGCCCCCATCAAATCCTGCTGCATATAGAGAGTTGTTATCTAGCGAAATTACATCTCCTACACGATTACCTGATGCTATTACGTTAGGTACTGATTCTGTGTAGGAAGAATTAGTATAGCGTTCGCCCCAATAAGGGTCGTTCCAAGCTAAATGTCCGACATTATTGGGTTGCTGTTGTCCTCTTTTGCTTAGTACAGTATTGTGGTGACGACCAAAGTTTCGATAACCTGCGTTCTCAGTTTGAACACCAACCCCAAAAACATTACTATAAACGCCAACTCCAACTTTGGAATCATTTCCAGGTGCAAATCTAACACCAAACAACTGTCGATTATCATTGGAAATCCCAAATTCACGATTACCCGAGAAATCGAAGAATATATCACCCCAACCAATATTACCGTTAGATATAACGTAGCGGTTTCCCGCAGAATCATACGAGTAGTCTTTATAGTGACCATCTCTACCCATATGGGAACTGATACCAACCCAAATATTCTTTCCATCATCTTTGATACCCATACCGAATATCTCAAAAATGCCTGCATTATGTTCATCAAGAGAATCACCTACCGCATCATGAGCATACATCCAACTAGCTGCAAAAGCAGTTTTTTGCCCAGTTAATATAAGTGATAAAAATATTAGGAAACAAAATGCTTTGATAAATTGCGCTTTATTCTTAGAGTTTTGTTTGATAGCCATAGTAAATCAATGTCTCCAATTAATTAAGAAGAAATGAGCAAAGATGTTATTTGGAAAATGATTAAATTAGGACTTTGTATCTGATAAACTTAAGTTCTGTTTTTTTTACGAACTCAACATAATCAGATAACTTTGTATTTGAAATTGTCTGTTTCTCAGTGATAACTCTTTTACTTTAGGTGTTAGTTATTGTTCAGATAAACTTAGGGCAGTATGAGATAAAGTTTTGATAAAAACATCAGTAATTCTCTATTTATCTCCGGAAAGCAAATTTTAGCTTATAGAAATCAGTAAGCTTATAAAATGAATAATAAAAATCAGTACAATATCTATATTTTTTTGTGCTTATATAATCAGTACACTAAATATTAGAGTATGAGATTAAGCAGAACCATTACCGAGCAATTCTCCCCTTGTCGTGCTACAATCGTCACAAATTAATATATAGCAACATCTTCAGCCGCCAATCTTCGCAAATCCAGCAAGTACGATGCTCAGTAACGGTTTGGTCAGAAAATCATCTATATCCTGTGTACGCTAGATTATAAGGATTAAATATTACAAGATGTGCCAGATGCTATTCTTAGTTTTACCTTACTTAATTGCGTACTACAATATTATATATTATAAGTGTCACAGGTTTAGTTGCAATTATGATGATTCTATGTATACAAAATATTGATTAATGCATCAATAAAAGTTGATTGGTAGTTGTCTTCATACACACTTGAAATTCTGCCATCTCTCCCCAATAACAGTAGAAATATATGCGGTCGTGTTCTGGCAAATGTATATCTGCAATAATTTCCTAGAACACAAGGTCACTACGTAAACTTGTATGTAAAAAGTATTGTCAGTATGATTGTGTTCGCACGCACCGCGTGCGAAGGCGAACGAATTTAAAGAAGAAACCGTTGCTCCGCAGCCGACTTAAACAGTGTGACTTGAAAATGCCGCGTTTCCACATAAAGTAAGAAATGAAGAAAGAATGATTTCTTGCTCTATGGGGAAAGTAGCTTGCTTGTCACGAGTCTCCATATTACGGGTAAAACCCTTGCATAGAAGTGATTTAACAAAAAAATAGCGACTATTAAAGTACAGAGATTATTAGGTGCAATTTGATACTATTAATAAATTTATTGTCACCAAATAAAAATTATCATAGACATTATCACTAAATATCAGAAATATTAAGAATAAATTAAGGCATGGACGAAAAAGCTTTATTTAACGAGTTAAAAGACGAATCATTATTTAACAAAGCATTTGTCTATGCTATCTACGATAGAATCAATAATGATGATTTTTGTAATTTTTTTGAGATACATTTTTATAGAGAACGTCGCAAAGAATTACATAAAAAAATTACTGATATTCTTAATGATATTACAGATTTTAAACATTCAGTTTGTTTTGCTTATTATAGACCAAAAGATAACTTATGTTTTAGGAGATGTGTTTATATTCCATTTAAAGAACTAGTTATACGATATATGATTTTAATTTCAATTATTGAAAAAACAGAATATGCACTATCAAAACAATGCTTTTCATATAGGATTGCTTCCCAAAGATATTCTGACAAGAATCTATTTGAACCATATATACACTTATGGAACTTATTTGCTAAGTGGCAAGAAGAAACTTCACAAAATCATGACTTCAAAGTATTAGTTAAAACTGATATTTCGTCATTCTATGACACTGTATCTCACGAACATTTAGTATATTTAATAACTCAAGAACTGGATATTAAGCAAGATTGTGACTTTATAAGATTATTGCGAAGAATTTTAAATTTTAGAGTAATTAGTTATTCTTTTATAGATAATTCTCTATTTGAAAGTGATTTTTTACAAGGATTAGTTATAGGTAATAATATTGATGGCTATTTGGCTAATATTTATCTTAAAGATATGGATGAAGCTCTTGAAAAAGTCAATGTTGAATTTGGTAGGTATGTTGATGATATAAAAATTTTTGCAAAGACTGAGCAAGAAGCATCACGCTATACACAAATAATTCA
>CAKZYM010000824.1 GCA_937884685.1 uncultured Calothrix sp. | reverse complement strand
GCTGAAAGCGAGCGCTTGTACCGTAACGTAGTTAATAGCGTCAAAGAAGTTATTTTTCAGATAAATAAAACGGGAATTTGGACATTTTTAAGTGGAGCTTGGAATGAGATTACTGGGTTTAATGTAGAAGATAATTTGCTCAAATCATTTACAGATTTTATATACGCTGATGAAGAAAAAATCAAAGCTAGAGAATTATTTGAATCGGTAATTTTGGGTGAAGCAGATTTTTTTCAATATGAGTTCCGCATTGTTACTCAAAATGGGGATTTCCGCTGGTTGGAAATATATGCTCAAATTGAACATAATTCTAATAGTGAAAAGATTGGGGTTTACGGTACTCTGAATGATGTTACCGAACGCAAGCAAACGGAAGCTGTTTTAGAAGCAAGGGCTGATGAGTTAAGTCAAATTAATTTAATGTTGTTGCAAACCACTGCTGAATTAGAAAAGCGTAACAAAGAATTAGACCAGTTTGCTTACGTTACCTCCCACGATTTGAAAGCACCTTTAAGAGCTATCGCGAATTTATCTGAGTGGATTGAGGAAGATTTACAAGAAGCGTTAACTCCCGATACGCAGAAACAAATGGACTTACTACGCGGTCGAGTATACCGTATGGAAGCCTTAATTAACGGACTTCTACAATATTCCCGTGTTGGACGAATCAAAACCGAACCGGAAGCGGTTGTGGTCGCTCAACTTCTAGCCGAGATAATTGACTCAATCGCTCCACCACAAGATTTTACCATCGAAATTGTTGGAGAAATGCCTACTTTGGTTACTGAAAGAATACCTTTACAACAGGTTTTTAGTAACTTGATTAGTAACGCTGTCAAACATCACAATCGCTCGGATGGTAAGGTCACTATTTCTATTCAAGAGCAAGAAGAATTTTATGAATTTACGGTAGTAGATGATGGTAAAGGTATTGCTTCGCAATATCATGACAAAATTTTCGTCATATTCCAAACATTAGAATCAAGAGATAAACGTGAAAATACTGGTATTGGTCTTGCTATAGTTAAAAGAATAATTGAAGAGAATGGAGGAACAATTACATTAGAATCTCAGCCAGGTAAAGGTACAAGCTTCCGGTTTACTTGGCTCAAGTAAAGAAGGTAAATATAATTCGTAATTCGTAATTCGTAATTCGTAATTCGTAACCCGAATCGAGCAAAACTTCTATAGGAATCCGATTTGAATATTGTTAGCGTAGCGTGTCCGCTAGGACATAAAAAATTAGGTATTTGTAGGGGAGGCAAAAAGCGGTGTAGATTTTCTTCCCGCTTTATTGCCGTTGCGTTACGACGCTAGTCTAACGCACCGAAACCTTTATACAATGGTGCGTTGCGCGCAGCAAGCAACACACCCTACGTATACTATGTCCTCCGGACACGCTGCGCTAACAAGATTCAAATAGTAATCCTATATATCTAAAGAATAGGGTCAATTACTGTTTAATTACTACTATTAGATGTAGGAATAAAAATACAAGTATAGTAAACTGGTTAATTATTAAATAAAATAATTTTATTCAACCAAATTAAAATTAGTTAGATGGAATTATAACTGGTAAGGGAAATGGAGGATAAAACTTTAAATGTGCTGCTGGTAGAAGATGATGAAGTTGATGTAATGAATGTTAAAAGAGCATTCCAAAAAAAGAATATCAAAAATCCACTGTATGTTGCTTCTAATGGTATTGAAGCTTTAAAAATATTACGAGGTGAAGGTGATAGTTATCCAGTAATTCCTCAACAGCGGAGAATTATTTTGCTTGACCTTAATATGCCTAAAATGGGAGGATTAGAGTTTCTCCAAGAACTAAGGACAGATTATAATCTCAAGTCAATACCAGTCATTATACTTACAACTTCCGATGAAGATAAAGATAGAATCGAAGCTTATAGTTTGAATGTGGCGGGATATTTACTTAAACCAGTTAAATCCTCTCAATTTACTGAAGCAATAGCTACTTTAAATAGTTACTGGACTTTATGTGAAATACCTTAAACTCTTTAATTAAACTAGATTTTAAGTGTATTATAAGACGTTATTGTAACTATAAAATCCGCTTGTTAAAGTTTTATTTGAAATAAAGCAGTTTACAACTTTTGCGTTTTGTTGTCTAAAGGGGTAGAATTCTGTTTATAATTTATTATAGTATTCTCATCGTATCTGCTTAACTAGTTTCTTTCCTTTTGAAGTAAGCAAAGAATTATTTAACTGATAGAAAGCGAGCTACGGGTCAATTCATCCACTCAAAGCGTTATTCTATTTGCTGGAGGAAAGTCTCGTCTGTGCTGAGGACAGATATATCAACCGATTACGCACGGAGCAGACTATGCAAATGGGACTTCATGAATCTGGCAAGCAGCAGCGAATTTCCGAAACTCCTCTGATCTTAGCAGTTGAAGATAATGAAGATAATTTATTAATAATTAATTATGTAGTTGATTCTTTAAGCTGTAGGTTTATCGGTGAAGCTAACGGTAAGAAAACCTTAGAGATTGCACGAGAATCCCAGCCTAATTTGATTCTACTGGATATAATGCTCCCAGAAACAAACGGTATAGACTTGTTTCATGAATTGAAAAAAGATATTTCCACAAGTCATATACCTGTTATTGCAGTGACAGCACTAGCAAGGTCTGAGGAAAAAAAGCGCATCTTAGATGCTGGTTTTAATGCTTATATCAGTAAGCCTTATATGCTTGAAGAAATAGAAGAATTAATTTGCCGTCATTTAAATTTGAAATAAAATAGGTAGGTAAATTTACTTTTTTAGTTTGAAGTAAGCTGATAGTTATCAGCAAATAAAGCAATAATACTAACGTAATTGGTATCAAGATGAGTAGCAAAAAGTATATTGCTCACTTGGGAATTTGAAATTTCCTCAATTATCTTTTTAAACTCTGGTTGCAAAATTTTTTCTATACTTCCTCGTGCTTTTTTTACTATATCTTGATAACCTGCTGCAATTAAAAGCTTTTCAGGTTTGGTGATGGCATTTTCGATAACAATAGTTAATTTATTGTCTAAAAAACGACAGTAAATATCTTCTGGTTGATGACCCAACTGGTCTATAAATAAAGACTGTATGCGTTCGGCCAGGATATGTTCTATATTTTGAGAGTGCGAAATTCGAGAATGCATAATCAATACCTATTTAAGACAGTCGAGACTTATTTTTTATAAATAAAAATTATTTTTTTACAAACAATTATTGATAAACTATTGGT
>CAKZYM010000823.1 GCA_937884685.1 uncultured Calothrix sp. | reverse complement strand
GTGGGCTACTAAGATTTTTAGCCCACGAAGGTGGGCTTCGTAGTATTAGCCCCAGCGGGCTTTTTGCATAATCTAAATGCTCCCAGTAAATTTAAGGGAGTCAGGAATAGAAAATAGAATAAATTATAGAGATTATATTTTGATTTCAAATGAACGCTATACAGTTTCTTCCTTCTGATTTGGCTTTATAAAGCATTTTATCAACAACAGCGATTAAACTTTGAGTTGATTTATTTAATTTAGGAATAGTCGAAGCTACACCTAAACTAACGGTGACGCAATGACTTATATTGGAATTTATGTGGGGAATATCTAAAGATTTGACTTGCAAACAAATATGCTTGGCTAGATGAATTGCTCCTTCTAAATCGGTATTTGGGAGCAGAACAATAAACTCTTCACCGCCGTAACGCGCAAATAAATCGGCTGGACGTTTGATACTTTTTTTTAGAATAGTAGCAATTTTGCGTAAGCATTCATCTCCTAATAAATGTCCGTAAGTGTCGTTATAATTTTTGAAATAATCAACGTCAAACATAATTAAAGATAAAGATGCTTGTTCTCTTGATAAACGTTTCCATTCTTGCTGAAAATAATAGTCAAAGTAGCGACGATTTGCTAATCCCGTTAAACCATCGGAATTTGCAAGTTGCTGTAACTGCTGATTCGCTATTTTGAGTTCTTCTGCTATGTTGCGGTATTCAGTTTCATTTTTGCTTAAAATTGATTTTACTATCTGACATTGCTTTATTTCTTTTTCCAATAATCTATTTTTATCTTGGAGTTCCAGTGTTTTTTCATCGACTGTTTGCTGCAAAATCTTGATGGTGGCTTGCATTTCTAATGGATCTAAAACTCGCAGCAAGCTACTTTGAGTAATAATCCCAGATAATTTTCCTTCACCGTCAACTACAACTAACCTGCGAATATTTTCTTGCTCCATTTTTTCATGGGCAGACCATAGGGTATTATCATTTTTAATCGGTTTAAGAGGGTTACTCATCACCTCTTTAGCTTGAATCCAGGAAAAATCTTTTATTTGTGCGCGTAATTTTACTATGTCTAATTCCGTAATAATTCCAATGGGGTAACTTTCTAAACCAGTATTTTCCTCTTTAATTACGACACAGCTAACTTTATTTTTAGCCATGAGGAGAGCTATATCTAAGATATTTGTGAGTGGAAAAGCTTGAATTACACGTGTTTCCATCAACTCGCGAACCAATCGACTCCTGAGCATATCTGCAGGTTTAAAGACTTTGCGTATTGTTCTAGGAGTAACAATACCAATCAACTGCTGAAGCTCGTTTAAAATAGGTAAATGGCGAATTCGGTGAATACGCATCAGATTTAACACCGTGAAGATATCGGTAACTTCGGATGCGTTAACGGAAACTATATTTTTTGACATTACATCAGCAATGGTTAAATCAGCAAAATTCTGACTTTTAGCCGTCATTCTGACTACATCGCGTTCTGTATAAATCCCAAGCAATTTTTGCTGTTCTACTACCAAAACACAGCTAGCTTTAGTTTGACTTAGCAGAGTAACCACATGTTCGAGTGATGCATTAGGTTTAACTCTAAGAGGTTCAAAATTAATAGCTTGAGTTAAGGAAAATCCTGACTCTGAGACCATATGCTAATAAAGGTATGCCCGTTTTCGATGCTAGCTTAAGTTGGTAAGAATTAAATCCTCAGACATATCGAAATTAGCAGTGACATTTTGTACATCGTCTAGCCCTTCAAGAGTATCAATTAATTTAATCAACACCCGTGCTTGTTCTGAGTCGGTGACATCTATGTTATTACTAGGAATCCATCGGAGTTCAACATCGGTAACATCAAAATCTTTTTGTTGAAGGGTTTGGTTAAGGTTTTCTAGGTCAGAAACTTCCGATGTAACTTCAGCCATATCATCCTCGGTCATTTCGTAAAATTCTGCACCACCTTCTAAGGAAGCTTCGAGAAGTTGTTCTTCTGAGGTCACATCCTTGACGATACAGATACCTTTTTGGTCAAACATCCAGCTAACACAGCCAGTTTCCCCAAGGTTCCCACCATTTTTAGTAAAAGCTTCTCGTAAATAGGCTACGGTGCGGTTACGATTGTCCGTTAAAGCTTCAATCAAAATAGCTACACCACCAGGTCCGTAGCCTTCGTAGCGTATCTCCTCTAGCTTTGCACCATCATCATCAAAAGTACCCGCACCTTTGGCGATCGCCCGCTCGATATTATCATTAGGGATACCAGCTGCTTTAGCTTTTTCGATAGCAGTACGGAGTTGAAAGTTGCCATTTGGGTCTGGTACACCATTCCTAGCTGCAACAATAATCGCACGGGATAGCTGAGTAAAGGTTTTACCTCTTTTCGCATCAACACGAGCTTTTTGACGTTTAATATTAGCCCATTTACTATGTCCAGCCATAATTTCAACCTATAAAATCAACTAATTGACTAAAATATATATTTTTCAAGTTCTTCTCTAAAATTTACTGTAGCAAAGCATTTATGCTTCAATGCAGAGTATCGAATTTTTCACGAATCAAGAAACCTATCTTCTTTTAACAAAGCTTCCCAACAAACTCGAATTACTATCAGAAAAAAAATGCCTTATAAAAAATTACTAGCTTCACTAATTGTTTGTATCTTACTAATTACAGGATGCCAAAGTTCGCCTACTGAAAAAAATAATGTAACGCATCTTACTTTATGGCAAGGAGTAAACCCCCCTTCTAATCGGGTTGTTCTGCTATATTTAGTTTATAAAGTTAATCATATTCTCTCAGATATTAATGTAGATTCGATTTATGTAGGTCAACCAGACCAACAAATGCCAAAAATTTTAGCAGCAGTAGTTGGAAATGCACCACCAGATTTATTATGGTTTAGTCCAACAATTGCAGGACAATTAGTAGACTTAGATGCTGTGGTACCGTTAGATGAAATGCTGAATAAATCAGCAGTAAAAGATGAAATAGACCCTACTTTGCTTGATTCTATAAAGTACCAAGGCAAAATTTGGTCGGTACCTTTTGCAACTAATAATGTCGGAATTTTTTATCGTACAAGTTTATTTAAAGCAGCGGGTATAGAAGAATTACCATCGAATTGGGAAGAATTTCGTCAAGTTGCCAAAAAATTAACTCGCGATACAAATGGAGATAATAAAATTGACCAGCACGGAATATTTTTACCGTTAGGAAAAGGAGAATTTTCAGTATTTATTTGGCTACCATTTATGTGGAGTGGTGGAGGTGAATTAGCTGATTCTGCTGCAAAAGTTAATTTAGTAGATAATAAAGGAGCTATATCGGCTTTACAATTATGGCAAGATTTAGTTAAAGATGGTTCCGCAGTATTATCCGCACCAGAAAGAGGTTTTGAAACTGATGCTTTTGTGTCGGGAAAAGTTGCAATGCAGGTAACGGGACCTTGGACTTTGACCTATATTAATAATGATATTAAAAACGGCGATTTTGGCGTATTCCCAATTCCAGCGAACGAGCGTCAAGCGACTGGTATTGGTGGAGAAAATTTGTTTTTACTTAAAACTACACCAGAAAGAGAAAAAGCAGCTTTTGAATTCGCAGAATTTGTACTCAGCGAAGAATTTCAGACAGAATGGGCTTTAGGAACTGGTTATCTACCCGCAAATTTGAAGTCGCGTCAAAGTGAAAAGTATCAAGCTTATGTCGAAGAACAACCAACAGCGAAAGTATTTTTAAAACAAGCACAATATGGACGCAGTCGTCCAGTTTTTACTGGCTATACTAGGGTTTCAGAAAGTATTGGTAGAGCTATAGAAGCTGTTTTGCTGGATAAAAGTAGTCCCGAAGAAGCTTTAAAGGAATCTCAGGAAAGATTGGATTTGATTTTTAAATAAGTGAATTGGAAATTGGAAATTGGAAATTGGAAATTGATAATTGATAATTGATTGTAATCAGTAGGTTGGGTTAGGCAGACAATAAATATGAAAATCAATCTATAAAATTTAATTCTGCCGTAACCCAACATTGTAATTTATAAGGAATTCTACATTTTTTAACAATTGTAAATATATTGATGTTGGGTTACGACACGGTTAATTAAAATTATCGTAAGAAGTAAGTTATTTATGTCCTCCGGACACGCTAACACTAACGTGTCTAACCCAACCTACTAGCTCAATTTACTAAATCCTAATCCCAAGAAAATCATCACTAAAATTATATAAAATATCCGAGTTGTCCGTTCGGATTTGTCCAATATTTCTTTATAAGACAGCTGATGATTTTGAATTAAAAAGAAAGCTGGTGGACTAAATAAAAATGGTAATAATTTACTTAATGAAAGTCGGAGTAAAAAATTAATACTCCACAACTTTTTACGA
>CAKZYM010000822.1 GCA_937884685.1 uncultured Calothrix sp. | reverse complement strand
TTTAGAGGTATACCGGTGCTATTTTCTAAAGACTGCAAGCAATCAATTAGTAGTTTTTGGCTTTCGGTTAACCCTTCGTACATATTATCGCGACTTAGGTCATACCACGCTCTACCTATAGGTGAATGAGGATGAGGAAAAGGTGCATTAGGAAATACAAAATGATATTCCGGTAGTTGTAAAAAAGGTACTATTGATGCCACATCTTCTGCATTTGAACCCCAACCGTGCAAAATAATAATTAAGCCTTTTTTTGTTTCCCCAGTCTTGGGTGGTACGTCGATAAAATCTAAAGCCATTGAATAGAAGGAAATGCGGTAAGTCTCATAATATTACTTTGAATTGGGAATCGGGGATTGGGAATTGGGAATTAGGGAGTAGTAAGTAGTAAGTAGCAAGTAGCCAGTAGTAAGTAACAAGTAATGAGTAGTGAGTTTTATAAACCCGGTTTCTTGTAAATTGCACGAAATGTAATTGTTTTTAGCAAAAGAAACCGGGTTTCTTTTAGCTGGTTGAAAATTGATTTACCACTACCAATCACCAATTACCAATTACCAATTACCAATTACCAATTACCAATGCCCAATGCCCTATCCCCAAATACCCACTTAGCTTTAAAATATTCTTTTCCCAGCTAATAAATCAAGATTCTAGGAATTTATTAATTATGGCGCGTCTAGCACTGCTGAGTGTATCTAATAAAACAGGTTTAGTCGAACTTGCTCGAAGTTTGCAAGAGGAATTTAACTTTGAATTTATCAGCAGTGGAGGCACGGCGAAAGTTTTAAAGGATGCTGGATTAACCGTTACTAAAGTTGCTGATTATACTGGGTCGCCGGAAATTTTAGGTGGAAGGGTAAAGACTTTACATCCACGAATTCACGGTGGAATTTTAGCAAGAAAGGATAATTCTCAAGATGTCAAGGATTTAGAAGATAATCAAATTCGTCCGATTGATTTGGTTGTTGTAAATCTCTATCCTTTTGAGGAAACTATAGCTAAGGAGGGAGTTACTTTACCCGAAGCTGTGGAACAAATTGATATTGGTGGCCCAGCAATGTTGAGAGCTTCTGCAAAAAACTTTGCTCACCTTACAGTATTGTGCAACCCGGTACAGTATGAAGATTATTTGCAGGAATTGCGTCAAAATAAAGGGGAAGCATCTTTAGAATTTCGTCAAAAGGCTGCTTTAAAAGGATTTTTACATACTTCTGAATACGACCAAGCAATCTCGTCTTATTTAAGCAATCAAGTTTCTGAAAATCAACAAGCTCCTCAACAATTCAGCCTTGCAGGAAAACAATTACAATCCTTACGTTACGGGGAAAATCCCCATCAAACTGCTGCTTGGTATCAAACCGGAATCAATCCCAGCGGATGGAGTGCTGCAACAAAATTACAAGGTAAGGAACTCAGCTACAATAATTTAGTTGATTTAGAAGCAGCTAGACGCATCATTACCGAGTTTACCGACAGTCCCACAGCAGCAGTTCTCAAACACACCAATCCCTGCGGTGTCGCTTCAGGAAATACTTTAGTAAAGGCTTATCAAAAAGCCTTTAACGCCGATTCAATGTCTGCTTTCGGGGGAATTGTGGCTTTAAATCAACCAATTGATGCTGCTACTGCAACTGAATTAACAAAAACATTTTTAGAATGCGTAGTAGCACCTGGTTGTGAAGATGATGCAAAGGAGATTATCGCAGCTAAATCCAAATTACGAGTATTAATACTACCAGATTTACAAAGCGGACAATTGGAAACTATCAAGGTAATTGCTGGTGGTTTTCTAATGCAAGCAGCAGATAACTTTTTAGTTGATACCAATAAATGGCAGATAGTCACCGATAAAAAACCCAGTCAAAAAGATATAGAAGAACTACTCTTTGCTTGGAAGGTTTGTAAACACGTCAAATCAAACGCAATTGTAGTGAGTAAAGACCTTACTACTTTGGGAGTTGGTGCAGGACAAATGAATCGAGTCGGAGCCGTAAAAATAGCCTTAGAACAAGCAGTAGAGAAAGCTAAAGGTGGATTTCTAGCCAGCGACGGATTTTTTCCTTTTGATGACTCAGTTAAGACAGCAGCATCTGCGGGAATTACTGGGATTATTCAACCGGGTGGAAGTCTTCGAGACCAAGATTCTATCAAGGCTGCCAACGAACTAGGCTTAACAATGGTTCTGACTGGCAATAGGCATTTTTTGCATTGAAATTATACCACAAAATATACTGAAATTTGAGATTTTTACCAAAAAGTTATCTATGATGCTTTTCATTTCACAAAACTAGTGCTAATCTATAGTTGTGTGTGTGAGGAGCAAAGTGAAAAGCGTTTGGGGTGGAAACACGGCAACACTCCCGAGCGCTTTTTGCTTTTTAATTATTAGTGGTGAGACAGCGCGCAGAGCGGGGGGTTTCCCCCATGAGCTACTGCGAATCCGAAGGATTAGTCATTAGATATTTTGGAAGCAGCATTGTAATAACTGCATGCAAATCATAAATAATCATTATTCGAGAAATAAAGAAACCCGGTTTTGACAAAAAACCGGGTTTTTCAATTTGCACAAATAACCCCAAAGCCATTGCTGTACCTGAAAAATTCCCGTTTGGAGTGCTAACTGTTAACTGATGATCCACATCCTACCCTACGGGAACACCTGACGGTGAACGGATGAACAACTGTTAACTGATGATCCACACCCTTCGGGTGAATACGGGTTCAATTTTCAAACTGTCACGTAACATACTTGTGCATTCAGGAAATGTTTGATAACCTATGGTTGTGTGTGAGGAGCAAGTGATAAACAAAAAGCGTTTGGGGTGGAAACACGGCAACACTCCCGAACGCTTTTTGTCTTTTAAATAATCAGTTACCAGTTATTCAAATTTATAACTCCTAACTCCTAACTCCTAACTCTTAACTTTCCCTCTAATCTCTTCAATCTTCATCTAAAGCAGGGAAAGATTCTTCAAGAAGCCATAGTCTTTCTTTATTTTCGATAAACCAGACCCGAGTTTCGGGAGTTAATTTTTTCCAAATTTGGTCTACAGGTGCATGAGGAGATGAGTATTGAAACTCTTCACCGAGTGATTCCAGATTCTCAGCGACATTATCAGGGATACCAAACTCATTCCAATCAATTTTTGGCTCAACTCCGGTAACTCCTTTACCAGGGTCATAAACTAATTGTGCAGCTCGAATTAAGTCAGCAAAATGTACTGGCTTTAATTTATATAACTCCTCTATTCGGAGTGCTTCGCTATTATTTTGAAACATAGCCACTCTCGTACTGTGAATATTTACTATTGAGAGGATTTACTGCCAGAGATTCCAATTCGCAAATATTTATATTCTATCTTAGAAAAATAATATTTAATCAACTGATAGAATCACTGTCATTTTAGGGAATTATAAATTTATATGTTGTATATGTAGTTGGGTGCTTGTATAGGTTGATGTATGTCAATTCCATTAATCCTAATAATAATTGCAGTTGTTTTAACGTTATTAATAAACAAACAGCGTCTTGGTGGAAGTAGTAAATATCATTCTCGTAGGTCGGATAGAGGATGTAAAGCACTGCGACGAAAATTATTAAATCTCGTTCATTATGATATAGCAGATAGATTAATTAGTTCTGCTAAACGTCAACATCCCGGAAAATCGGAACGCTGGTATTTAGAAAAGGTGATTTACGATTTACAACGGGGACGTTAAGAACGTAATTGGGCTATTATCGTTTGCGGATTCCAGTAAGCACGAGTAGTTTGAATTTTACCTGCTTCGTTAATTTCAAAGACGGTAATACCTTCAAAAGTAACAGTCTTTTGTGTTTTGCTGACTCCTTTTATCGTCCATTTAACAGCAGCTTCATTTCCAGCGATAAAAATACTTTCTTTGTTTGCTTCAAGTTTTGCAAATACGGC
Source organism: uncultured Calothrix sp. (assembly GCA_937884685.1). Taxonomy (GTDB): domain Bacteria; phylum Cyanobacteriota; class Cyanobacteriia; order Cyanobacteriales; family Nostocaceae; genus Rivularia. Next base: position 2,098 of record CAKZYM010000822.1, on the reverse strand, counting down.
TTTTAACTGTCCGATAAATTCCTGAAAACCTTCATGAACCACAGTCGGTGGTTCTCCAACTGGGTCGTAACTTAGAGCATCTTTCGCAAAATTTTCTACCCAACCTTCAGGATTCATGGCTGAGATGTTCTCTAAATAAGAATCGATAATATTTTCAATTTCTTTTGGTGACATGGGAAAAGAGTAAAGGTAAAAGGTAAGGGGTAAGGGGTAAGGGGTAAAGGTTAAAGGTTTAGAACTAATTAGATTTATTTTTGTATATATTTAAGAGCGAGTTAATTTAGCTAAGGTAAAACCTGTAAAACCAGATGCATCATAAACTGCATCACTTCACTCGGTTGATGATGATATTTGAGATTTTCAATTCTAATTAATAACTTTAACTAATTAATCATTGTCAATCAAAACCGTAACCGCAGCCACAGCAATCAACATTTCGTCATTTTTATCCTGCAAAACTTCGATAGCTTTTCCCTCAACTACCATTCCCCCAGATTTGAGAGTTAAACTTTTACGTCCAAAAGGTAATACTGCTAAGACTTCCTCTTCACGAACCTGTTCTGGATAGGGTAAAGCAATCTCAACTTCTACAATCATCTCATTTGGGTCGCTCAAACCAGCAACTTCAAAAACTCCGATTAAAGCATTATTAGCTATAGCATTTCTCACAGCTCTTTTTGCAGCAACAGTTGGTTCCTGTCCGTGTTGGTCTATACCCATTCCCATCTCAACGATGAATCGCTTACGTGCCATAATCCCTGATAGTTTCAGATTCCACATCTGTACTGTACCGGTTTTACTACACCAAAGGAAACTATAGAGAAATTATCTTAACTGTTTACCCATTTCTATACAAAGTAAAAGGCAAAAGGTAAAAGTAATGGGAAGGAGTTCTACTTTTACCTTTTGCCTTCAGCGTTTTTGCATTGGATATGGGTTAATAATGTTACCATAACTTTTATTCAGCTATCAACTTGAAGAAACGTCTCATAACTGTCAAATACCTGCTTTCTTACAGGCAATCGCTATCAATGATATCTTATCTTTTAATATCTCTTAATATCATTGGCAAGCTCTATAAAAATATTGCTGGAGACGTAAAACTGTTGGGTCTCTACACGAGTTTTAAAATAAAACTTTTCTCAAAAATTTCTCTGGTATGCATAAAGCAGAATTGATATATGCACAAAAGTGAAAATTAAATGTATGTTTTCTGACTACATTTATTAGTTTCTATATGCTTATACTGTTAATTGACTGCTAGATAATGCTAAGTAATAGAGAGAATTAATGTTTATTAATGTGCTTTTTGATGACCCAATTTTTTTCTTAAGATATATTGCAATTATTATCATTTCAATCACTTTACACGAACTTGCTCATGGGTTTGCAGCAATAGGTCAAGGAGATAATACACCACAAAAAGCAGGTCATATTACTTTGAATCCCGTAGTTCATATGGGAGTACAATCAATAATATTTTTATGTCTGGCTGGGATATCTTGGGGGCAAATGCCAGTAAATCCAGACAAGTTTCGTAATGGTAGAATCAGCGATATTATAGTATCCGCAGCAGGTCCCTTAACTAATTTAGCTTTAGGAATTGCATTTGCTTCGTTGTTAGTAATGTTTTATAACTCAGGATTAGTAAGTAAAGATTTTCTTTATCTAGCAGCTAGAGTTAATTTTACTTTATTTTTATTGAATATATTACCTATTCCTCCACTAGATGGATTTCATATATATAGTAGTATTTTTCCTAGTTTAAAGAAATTACAGGATAGTCCAATCGGCTTATTTGGTTTAGTAATTGTATTTTTGATTCCGGGTTTTAGTGAAACATTATTCTTTATTTCGGATTCGATAATTAAAGTTTTTCTAGAATTCTAAGACTCTTAATTCTGAAGAGTTAATCTTTGTTCGTAGTTGCGCTGTCTTCGTCAATATAATGCACCCGGAAGCGAGTACGGCACAAATAAAAACCTATTGTGGTGAAGTGCTAAAGCGTATAAAATCAGGATTATTACTGATGATTGGATAGTGGTATTTTCGCAAAGTTGAATAGCTTCATCAAAATAATTATAAAGTTATCGCTCTC
>CAKZYM010000821.1 GCA_937884685.1 uncultured Calothrix sp. | reverse complement strand
TAAAAGAATTATCTTAGATTTTTAACCGTATCTTAAGCAAAGCGAATACACTATATAGAGGAATCTAATACTTAGGTTTCCCAAAATCTTTATAAAATTATCATAATTACAAAAACTCGTCTTTTCATGCACGAAAGACGAGTTTTTGTAATTATTTAGGAGTCGGGGAGTACAGAATAAAAGATATTAGCAATTAAGCTCCTCTGAGAAAAGCTATCTCGTTTCGGTGTCTAAAAATATCTTTACCCCTATAACCTATTCCCTGTATCCAATAAATTCCCAGTAGGACGAAAAGTTTCAAAAGCCATCTTCCGACAACCATCTCCCGGTTTACGAACATTCTCCAAAAAATTCTGTTTTCTAACAGCAAATAAAAACTTTTTTTCTATTAAACTAACTGGAGTCCCGTCCAACCACTCACCCTTATTTAAAGCTAATCCGATTTCTTTATTTGAGAGATGTTGTTTACGGTCATAAATTTCTGCAACATCTTTAATCAAACATTCTAATTTGGTTTCAAAAATCGAGCATATTTGATTAAATTCCTGCAAATGTTCTTCGGGTAAATCTTGACGTATTGCTTCTAAATCATTACCCTGTTTCATAATTTCCCATATTGCTAAGGGTGTCACCTGGGATGTTAGACGATGGAGACGACAATATTCTGCACCTTTAATTTTTAATCGATGTCCTCCTTCAAATCGAATTACCCATCCTTCGCTATTACTATCAATAACTTGGGCTGCTTCCAGCAATTTATTTACTGATTCAAACTTTTCTATTTCGGTAATTTTAACTCCAATTTTTTTCCCTAAAATTTCAACTTGAGAACGAGAATATTCACAACCATCTATATTATAAGCACTTAATAAAACCATTCCTTGAAAATCATAAGGTACAACTACCCGATTCCCTAAATAAATAATTTCAAAAAGATAAGTATTCCCAATCTCTAATAAATTAGAATTGATATTTTCATTTAACCAGTTTTGACCCCAAATTGCTGCATCAGAATCAAACGAACCTCTCGTTACTACCCTCCATTTATTACCATCCCAAAATACAATTCCTAGGGAACCATCGTACTTGTGATAAACTCTAATTTCTCCAGATACTTCATCAGCACCCCAAACTTTCGCTTCCCCAAAATTAAAGAATTTAGGAAAAGGAGTTGCAATTACAGCTTGCTTTTTAACATCAATAACTAATCCCCTTGAAATCAATGTAAATATATTCCAATTAGCATTGTATTGAGCATGAGTAGTGTAGTTAAAAATTTCTAAATCACCATCAGTAATCCGAACTATATTTCTAGCTTTAACATTTGCTAAAAGTCCTTGATAAAGTTTATTAAAAGCAATTCTTCTAGCTGGATGTATCCCCCAAGTCTTTTCAATTTGTTCTTTAGTAATTTCTGCCATAAAATATTTTATTTAGTAGTATAACTGTAGTATATAACGACTTTCGTGCTTGATGGAACCTCAACCCCTTACTTTCTCCTTGTCAAGGAGAGGGGTCTCCGAAAATTGTATGGACTTCAAATAAAAACATAGAGACGTAGCAGTGCTACGTCTCTAAAATAGTGTTTCAAAACACCAAAAAGGTTATATGTCGAAAACCCGATTTTTATATGAAAATACTACGAACAAGAAACTTGTCCCCACTTGAGTTTAGAGTTATCTTTTGATGCAGCACAATCAAACTTCTTCACAGAATCCTTGACTAAACCATAAGCGATTCTATTATCAGTTTGGTCTACTTCAAATTGAACCGAGCCAATATTATTGCAGTTTTCAATGATGTTTTTGCTAATATCAGTCATGAATACTGGCGAATACATAATATTTTTACCACCTCTACCACCGACGGTAAACTTATATTCTGATGAACGCTCTTTTGGTATATCTTGATAAATACTGCTGATATCGTTTTTACTAGATTTGTTTACACCAATTCCAGAGATATTTGCAACTTCGGATTTACTATCGTCAATTGCTGCTTGACACTTCTTAGAAAATCCAGCACTAGCTGTTTTATCGCTTTTCTCAGAATCGACCTTAGACTTATCTGCTGTTTCTTGAGAACCATCTGCTTGAGTCTCAAACGCGAATTTATCCCCGGAAATTTCGCTATCTTTAATCTCTGGTTGAGTAGATGCATTTTCTGGATAACCCTTACCATCAAATTTCAATGCGACATTTTTGGGTTTTTCTTTGCTTCCAACATTTGCAATCACATCTTTCCAACCACCAGTTGTAGTTTCACTGAAAGTAATTGGTGATTTGACAGGAGATATATCCGAAATAAGTTTGAATTTATTCTCACCAAGACCCTGGTGAACCAACATATTACAGCCACTATCAGTACAAGACTTAGAACCGGTGAATACAGTTACAGCATCTTTGATGTTGTCACCATTCAGGTCTAAATACTCAACTTTGTGAGGGGTATCTTCTAACTTCAGGTTCTTGGTCTTAAGGTATTCACCCAAAGAACTTTCCATCAATCCTTTAGTTTCTTCTGTAGTTGCAGAAACATTAGAAGCAGAATTACTATCTTCAGATATTGAATCGCTAGAAGCTAAATCATCTTTCTGAACGCAGCCAAATAGGCTGATAGAAGCTAATAACCCTAGTAACAGAACGTTCTTTTTCATGAAATTCACTATTATGAAAATTTGTGGACACAATCAAATACACAACCTGTCTAGACACCAGTATCTAGAGAAGAAAACTCATGAAGTATGAGCCATACAAAGGTTCTTTCCTAATCGCAAATCTCCTTAAATTTTGACCAAGGTATAAGTTTTGGAATTGAATAAATCCCAATTACAAATTCCTTATGTCACAGATGCTTGCAACTGCGAGCAAACAAGAGTTAACAAGTTAATTCAGATGATTTCCCTTACAAAAAGTTAAATACACTTGAATTTCAAGTTAAGGATTGCATTTCAAATGATTTCATGATTTTAGGGATGTGTATTAAAGAACACCTTTTTTTTAATGAAAATTTTAGGTTTGGGGTTGGGAAAGCAGGAACATTTAGAATTGGGAATTGGGAATTAGGAATCGGAAAGAAAAAAGAAACCCGGTTTTTCGGAAAACCGGGTTTGTAAGTAAGTTGAATTTTTATTATTTATTAACTATTTATTCTTTCTACCAATCTTTCATCCCAGTTTTGTCTTCGCGAATTTGTATCTTAGGAGTATGGTTTCCATCAGTAGGGACTTCTGCACTCTTGATGGATTGATTGTTTACCAAGCCTTGAATAATTTCGGTTACATCTAAACCAGTAGTTTGACGGAGTTGCTCTATGAAAGAAGCCATCTTAGTTGCATTGCTACCTTCACTCGCATCAACTATAGTCACCTTCTCCACCTCTAACTCTGGAATACTTGAAGCCATTGCTTTGAGTAGCACATCAAACTTTTGTAGTAGAAAAATTTCCTTGGCATTACTACCAGCATTCTGCCAAGATTCAGCTAGCTTTTGAGTACCATCAGCTTGAGCCTTACCGTCTTCAATGATACTTGCTGCATCACCCTTAGCTTTGGCGATCGCTCTTTTGCATTCAGCTTCTGCTGGTGCTACCACATCAGCTATAAGTTGCTGTTCCACCTGCTTGATACGCTCTTGCTGTACAGAAACTTCCGCTTGAGTTTTTACAACATTAGCACCAACTTCAGCCTCGACTTCAGCAACCATTGCTACCCGTTTAGTAACAGCATCTCGAACTCTTCTTTCAGCTTCAGCTTTCGCTACCTGTAAATCTCTTTCAGTACGTTTTAAAGCCACCAGCTTCTCATTTTCAGAACTACAAATTTCCGATTTAGCTTTAGCTTCAGCTTCAGCAATTCGCGAATCCCGTAACAATTCAGCCCGCTGTTTGCGTCCCATAGCTTTGAGATATTTAGTATCGCTAGAGATTTGCTGAATTTGTAAACTATCTAAAATCAAACCCAATTTTTCTAAATCGTCTTCTGCTTCTTCCAGCAAATTTTTAGCAAAAGCAATTTTATCTTCATTAACTTCTTCCGGAGTCAAACTAGCCAAAACACCTCGAAGATTTCCTTCTAGAGTTTCCCTAGCTAATTGTTCAATTTGCTTGCGACTTTTACCTAATAATCTTTCAATTGCATTATGAATAGTAGGTTCTTCACCAGCAACTTTGATATTAGCGACTCCTTGAACATTTAGAGGAATACCACCCTTAGAGTAAGCATTAATCACCTCAAGGTCAATAATAATGTTACCCAAATCCATCCGAAAAGTACGCTCAAACAAAGGAGTTTGAATACTGCTTCCACCTTTAACTAAACGATATCCAACCTCGCGTCCATCAGAAGTTTTATGAGTTCCACCAGCAAAAATCAGCACCTCACTCGGCTGACAAATATGATAAAAATAGCGAATAATCCAATAACCAGCAGTTGAACCGAAACCTAAAATTCCTAAAAATAAACCGATAAGTGGTAACATGATTTTTTATTGTTAGTTGATAGTTGTTAGTTGATAGTGGTTAGTTGATAGTGGTTAGTTGATAGTTGTTAGTTGATAGTTGATAGTGGTTAGTTGATAATTAATAAATCCTAACTCCTAACTTCTAACTCCTAACTGTTAACTGTTAACTGTTAACTGTTCACTGATTGCTCTTTTTTCCAGAAAGTGTTCCGAGTACGTCGATTCCTAAAGTTTGATTGATGCTTTCTAGATACTGGTTGAGGATTTCTGGATAAACTTTGACTAGACTTGCTAAAGATTTACCGTCACCACTATCTACTACGTTGATTTTGTCTAAATACAGCCGCTTGGGAATTTCTACAGCTTCATTTAAGATGGTTTCTAACTGCTGAATCAAGAATAATTCGGAAACATCAGTATCAGTTTCTTGCCAAACTTGAGCGAGCATTTCGTTAACTAATGCTGCTGCTTTGGCATTTTCTGCAATTACTGCTGCTTCTCCTTTTGCTTTCAACTGCTTTGCTTGTTGTAGCGCTTCTGCTGGTAATACTTGGTCTGCTTCTAAACGCAGACGTTCAAATTCGGCTCGTAATTGTTGCAGTTTCTGCTCGAAGAAAGCCTGTTTTTCTCTGACTGTTGCGGTGGTAATTTCTTCTTCCGAACGTGCTTGTTGTTCTAGTTTAGCTTTGACTTCTCGTAATTCGTTTTCTTTCTCTAAAATAGTAATCCGATTTTGAGTTTTAGCTACTTCTGCTTCTTGCTGACATTGCGATTCGATACTTTCCGCTTCCCTTAAAGCGTTAGATTCAGCAATTTCTGCATCTCTAACAATCATTGCAATTCGCTTTCTTCCAATAGAACTTAAATAATCAACTTCATCGGAAACACTTTGAATTTTTAAAGTATCAATTTGCAGACCTAATTTCATTAAATCCCGACTGACATCAGAGGTTATACTCTCAGCAAATTGCAGTCTATCTTCGTTAACTTGTTCCGGGGTTAAAGTTGCAACAACACCGCGTAAATTACCCTCAAGCGTTTCTCTTGCTACCCGCAAAATCTCTTTTCTATCGCTTTTCAAAAATCTTTCAATCGCATTCCCAATAATACTCGGATTGCTAGAAAGTTTAACATTGGCAATAGCTTGAATATTTAACGGTGTACCTCCCTTAGAATAAGCATTTTTAACCTCTACTGGTACTGGCATAGTTGTTACATCCATGCGTCGAACTTTCTCTACAATGGGAATGCGAATCGCTCTCCCCCCAGCCAGTACGCGATATCCAACTTCTTGACCGTCCTTGGTTTTACGTTTACGTCCGGAAATAACCAGTACTTCGTTTGGTTTACAAATACACAAACACGATTGCAGAAACCAAGCTACTAAAACCGTACTAAATATTCCCGTTGCAATTAGTAAACTAGTTCCGAAAAGTCCACCTAGATTATTTTGCTGAATTTCTACAGGACGATTGGTTTCTACTTGGGCTACTTGTATGCTTTGAACTTCTTGTTTTAAATTTGATTTATACATTTTTCTAAGCCAGCTATTAGTTATTAGTTGTTAGCTTTGAGAATTGTTCATTGACTCCTCGCTAATTACCCATAATTGATTTTTTTTAACTTGCACAATAAAAACTCTATCTCCTGGCTGGAAACTTTTAGAATCATCAGTGCAAGCTACAAAGTCAACCGTCGAACCTTGTCCCGGTATATTGACTCTAATTTTTCCTTTACAAGTATTATTAAAAGGAACTTCTACCGTGCCATAAAGACCGATTAAATTATTAGTAGAAACCATACTATCTACCTTTTTACGGCGACGTTGAATTACTATTAATAAAATGATTATCGCACCGCAACATATACCGAGAGTAACTGCAATTAAAGCAACTATAAATAAGTTCATTACTTGTTGTATCCAACCTCAAGCTCAACGTCAATAATTGCAGTCTAACTGTTTTTTTAAACTGCTTTCATATTCAATCTCTTCCATTTTTTAGTTAATAACACGGTTTAACCTATCTGAAACTATGCGTAACCGCTAATAGTTGAAAGCTACAATTTTATATCTGGATTTTTCGGGAAGAAAACGGGAATATTTACAAAACTTAATATTACAGGCTCATTGTAGCTTGTAGCTACGCGGTCTTCGTAGCCTGTTAAGATGCTTGCACTACTCAAGCCTTGCAAAATCAATGTGGTGAAGTACTAGTTAACCGAACTATGGTTTTTCTCAGCATCAAGAATATCTGCTGCTTCCTGCAAAAGTTCTTGCTGTTCTATTTGAATCGCTGCTAATCTTGCGGAAATATCTTTTAATCTTTGCTGCTTATTATAATAAATTATTTGATAAGCAGTATTATTGTTTAGCTGTAATTCTGATTTATGATTTACAGTTTTTGTATCAACATATTTATTTTTTGCAAAACGACCAAACTTGATTAAAGACAACCAACTATATTGAATCAGAGCCTGAAATAACTTTAAAGGTATTTGCAATATTGATAAACTAGCCTTTTCAATTAAACGACCGATGAGTTTAACTAAGTTCCATAAAATAGCTAAACTGAATATAATAAAAATTAAACTGATAATAGGATGATTTGCAGCCCAGTTTAACAAATTTATAATTCCTAAAAAAGCAGGATGCTGTTCAAACCAATTCATTATAGAAGAATTAACAATACTTTGTATTGATACCTGTGGTAAATTATCTTCCAAAGAACCTTTCGCTTTTTCTAAAGCCTGGTTAAAAGTATCGACAGCATTTTCAGTACTCTGAGTTGCTGCTTGCTGCCAATCATTTCTAAATTGCTCCGCTTTATCGGTAAAATTATTGCTAAAACTATTTAAATTTTGTTTTGCTGCTGATTTAGTTGCTTGTAAGCGTTGAATGAAACTTTCAGAGACAGTGATATCGAAACTATTTCTTATATCCATAAAAAATTTAATAATTTCAATAATATCATTAAAATTCAAAGGACTAGTTTACAAGTAGTAAGTAGTAAGTAAGAAGTATTACCTATACCTTTTAGGTAGAGGATTCAAATAATGATAATTTAGTTTTTATTCGTCTTTAAAATACGAGGCTTTATACCATGTTTCGGGCTAAATTTTCTTACTTTTTACTTCTTACTTTTTACTTTTTACTTAAGCCCGAAGGGCTTCGGTAATTGGTAATTGCTAATTGGTAATTGGGGAAAAAACTCCTAACTCCTAACTCCTAACTCCTAACTCCTAACTCCTAACTCCTAAC
>CAKZYM010000820.1 GCA_937884685.1 uncultured Calothrix sp. | reverse complement strand
AAATATCATGAAACGCGATAAAGTTTTAGCAATTATTGAAAAGCATCGAGAACAATTGCAAGTAATGGGTGTCAAATCTTTAGATTTATTTGGGTCAATTGCGTTGTGTAATTACAATAATTAATCGAAAGGAAAGAATATTAATATTCATCCTGAAATTTAATCGCGTTACCCTAACATTATGGGAATTAAGAAAAGTATATTTTTTTAATTCGCGATGATGTAATTGAAGGGAGATAAAATATCATGTCTGAAACTATATTTTCACAAAATTCAGATGGTATTGTTAATGTTTTTCTTAATTCATTTTATGTATTTGGTGATAGCTTATCGGATAATGGGAATAATTTTATCGGACAAAATTACGTTCGAGACAATCTAAATCCCAATATTGATACTCCTTCTCCTTTATATTTCCCCGGTCGTGCATCTAATGGGTTTGTTTGGACGGATTATTTCGCTCAAGAGAATGGTCTTTCTTTAACACCAGTTCTTGAATTTGCTCAGATAGCACCAGTTTTGAAAAATAGTAATGGTGAATATGAAATTAATTCCTCATTTGGGGGGAATACTGCGACTCAAAGTACAAATTTTGCTTTCGGTGGTGCCAAACTTGTAAATGATTATTCAGATCCAGGGAATTTGTTTATTCCTTCAATCTCTACTCAGGTTGATTGGTTTATCAAAGACTTGGAAGTTAAGCAAATGCAAGCTTCTAAAGATGCGCTTTATGTCATCTTAGGTGGTGCTAATGATTATCTATCTGGTGATTTTTCCGAACCGAACGAACCTGTTACGGTTGTAGAGCATGCAATTACGAGTCTGTACGATGCTGGAGCGCGTTATTTTCTTGTTCCTAATATCCCAGATTTGGGTAATACTCCCCTTGCTCGTACTTTTTCTGATGAAGAAATAGCTTTTCTAACGGATGTGTCGAATCTACATAATGATTTGCTTGAAAAAACTTTGAGAAAATTAAAACAATATTTACCCGATATAAAAATTAAATTTGCTGATTTTAGAGCTTTGGGTATTGATATTACTAACGACCCTTTTGCATTTGGTTTAACTAACGTAACTGATTCTTATTTAACCTGGGAAAATCCTGATTTTTCTACAGCAGGTAAAAATCCTGATGATTATTTATTTTTTGATGAAATACATCTTACTACTGTCGCTCATTTACTTATAGCTGATGCGATGTGGAAGCAAGTCATGATTTGGAAATAAGCACAAATTAATCCGATTTGATTAGGGAGATTTTTAATAATATTTTGTGGAACATTTTATTTTGCTAATTACGGACAATTTGAGTTTTCAGTAATTAGTTAAAAATGATTTGTGCAGCGAAAGATATTGTTTTAAATCAAAACTGAATTTTATCTGACTTTTTGATGATATATGAAAATCAAAAGTCGGATACTTCTTTTTTAAGATAAAGGTATTTTACTCTCTTTTTTGTCCTACCTGCACTTTTTATTGAGAACCATCATCCTCAGGGTATATTTGCTGAATAATTAGAAAGAGGTCAATAATTAAGAATTTACCTAATTAAATAGTCAACTAGTGCCGATTATTTTAGACATTGGTTTCTTCACTCAACAAAGCAATCGCTTCCTCACACCAATCAATCCGATAAGTTTCATAACGAATACCGCAACGCAAAGTTAAATAAAGGCATTTTAGCCTGTAAGACAATTGAGATGTATCGGGGAATTCGCGCTGTTTTATGTCTTTATATTCGGACAACTTTTGCAAGTGAATCTGACGATGACGTTCAATTTCTTGCAAAATAACTGACTTGGGAACTAATTCTGATGCAATTACTTTCACTAACAATTCTTCACGAATTGTCATTGGTTCTCCTGGTTCTAATAGCCAAGTTTTCAGTTTAGTTATTCCTTCTTCTGTTACTCGATAAAGCTTTTTATTCGGACGACCTTCTTGAGGAATCAATTCTGAGATTATTGCACCTTCTTTTTCTAATTTCCCTAACTCTCTATATATCTGTTGTTGGGTAGCTTGCCAATAATATTTACTGGTTTGAGAAAATTTCTTCCATAAATCATAACCACTATAGGATTCGGAACCCAGGGTTGCCAAGATTGTGTGCGCTAATGACATTTTCAGTGAACAGTGAACAGTGAGCAGTTATCAACAAAATTTGCGCTGATGCTTGTAATGACTTGAATTCGCTGCGAACGGTCATTTTTAGCATTCACAGATACAAACCATAGCTTTATCTAATTAATCTCAGCTTGACATACTCAATTTGTTGTATATACTAAAATCATATACACAACTTGTTGTATATGCAAGATTTGCATTCAACTAATTATCTTTCTCTGCGATGAAATCATGAATCAGCAGTCTATCCCAGAAGTTTCGGAGCGGGTAAAATCATCTCGATTGACAAGATTACAGTTAATTTCGGCTAGCTTGCTTATCTTACTTGCTGGTGTGGGAATTGGTAAATTTGGTGGAATTGAAGCGAATAATTCACCGGTTCAAGCTACAACTCAAGCTAGACCACTTCCAGTGAAGACAACTGAAATAGAATTAGCTCGAAATTATCAGACAACTCAAAGCTATACCGGGGAAGTAGTAGCGAACCGTACTAGCGAAATTGGTTTTGAACGTGGTGGTAAGTTAATCGAAATCTTAGTGGATGAGGGAGACAGAGTTAGTAAAGGAGCGGTATTAGCGAAATTAGATACAGCGAATTTACAAGCTCAACGTCGTTCCTTGGTTGCTCAGAAAGCGCAAGCGGAAGCGAGATTGGTGGAACTGAAAAACGGTGCTAGAACGGAACAGATAAGAGCAGCTAGAGCTAGAGTAAGGGATATTGAAAAGCAATTAAAGTTAGAAAAATTAAAAAGCAGTCGGAGAAAATATCTTTACGAACAGGGAGCGATTTCGAGGGAACAGTTCGATGAAGTTGCTTTTAATTCTCAAGCTTTGTCGGAGCGTTTGAATAATGCTCGAAGTGGTTTAGAGGAATTGCTTAATGGGACTCGTTACGAACAAAAAGCAGCACAAAAAGCAGCAGTTGACCAATTATCTGCTGAAATTACCAATCTAGATATTACTATCGCAAAAAGTATTCTCAAAGCTCCTTTTTCTGGGACAGTTGGAGTTCGTTCGGTTGATGAAGGGACGGTAGTTGAAACGGGTAAATCGATAGTACGTTTAGTTGAAAACAGTAATCCAGAAGTCAAAATCGGGGTTCCGATTAATATAGCGAGAGAGTTAGTAATTGGAACGAGTAAGGATATAGAGATTGCAGGAAAAAACTATAGCGCTAGGGTAAAGTCGATTTTACCGGAAGTTGATACAGCTACTCGGACAAGGACGGTTGTTTTACAGTTAAACTCTAGCGCTAGGGTTTCTCCGAAAGAAATTGCTCGATTTAAAATTATTCAAAATGTTGCTACAGAGGGTTATTGGTTACCGATTACAGCATTAGTAAAAGGTGAACGTGGTTTGTGGTCTTGTTATGCGGTGATTGATAAAAAAGATGGTAATTCAAACTCTTTAAATAATAGTGAATCAAATAAAAATAAATCTTATCAGGTAGAGCGGAGATTAATAGAAGTATTAGAAACGAATGGGAAAAAGGTTTTAGTTAGAGGAACAATTAAAGCGGGAGACACAATTGTTGTTGATGGTGTTCAAAGATTAGTTCCGGGTCAATTGATTAGTCAATTGAGTGGAGAGTATTGAGTAGTGAGTAGCAAGTAGCAAGTAGCAAGTAGCAAGCAGTAAGAGAGATTTTAATAATATTAAATATTAATCCTTAAATAATTACCAATGCCCAATCCCCTATCCCCAATGCCCTAATAACTATGTTTACTCTATTTTACCGAAATACAAGATTACTAATTCTCACCATTGTCTTAATTGCTGTTTGGGGGATTTCTTCTTATTTCACTTTACCGAGATTAGAAGACCCGGAATTAGTTTCTCGTAGTGCTGTGGTGACTACTTTTTTCCCTGGTGCTGATGCTCAAAGGGTTGAAGCTTTGGTTACGGAGAAAATCGAAGATAAGTTAACGGAAATTGAGGAGATTGATAGCTATGAATCTACTTCTCGGACTGGTAGTTCTATTATTCAGATTGACTTACAAGATACTGTTAGGAAACAAGAAGTTGATTCGGTGTGGACGAGAATTAGAAATAAAATTGATGAGGTAAAAGTTGAATTACCAGATAATATTACAGACCCAGAATTAGAAGCTGTAAAAGTAAAGGCTTATGCTTTAATTGCGGGTTTGACTTGGAGGCAAGATGATAAACCAAATTATGGAATTTTACGTCGTCAAGCGGAAGTTTTTAAGGAACGTTTGGAAGCGATTTCGGGTACTGAGGAAGTAGAAATTTTTGGCGACCCGAATGAGGAAATTATAGTAGAAATTAATCCCGAAGCTTTGGCTAGTTACAATTTGACAGCGAGGGATTTATCACAACAAATTTCTCTGAGCGATTCTAAAGTTTCTGCGGGACAATTACGGGATGAAGATAATAATTTATTGATTAAAGTTGCGGGAGAATTAGAAACTTTAGCGAGAATTAGACAAATTCCAATTAATTTTGGTGGTCAAGGTCAATTTGTGACTTTACAAAATATTGCTACTGTTAGTAAGGGAATTAGAGAACCAGCGAACGAACTTGCTTTATTAAATGGTCATCCTGGTGTTGCTGTAGCGGTTCACGTTCAATCTGGGAAAAGGCTTGATTTATGGTCGGAAGTTGCTGAGAAAAAGATAGCTGAATTTAAATCGGAATTACCTAGCAGTATTGGTTTACCGGTTATTTTTGCTCAAAGTGGTTATGTTACTGAAAGATTAAATAGTTTAATTTTAAATTTGCTTTTAGGAGCGGGTTTAGTTTTCGCTGTAACTGTAATTATGATGGGTTTGAAGAGTGCTTTAATTGTAAGTTCTGCTTTACCTTTATCAGTATTTATGGTGTTTGGTTGGATGAATTGGTTAGGTATTCCCCTCCATCAAATGTCGATTACGGGATTGATTGTTGCTTTGGGAATTTTGATTGATAATGCGATTGTGATGGTGGATGAGGTACAAAATGAATTACTAAAGGGAGTTAAACCATTAACAGCGATAAATCTTAGTATTAAAAATTTAGCAATTCCATTATTAAGTTCGACTTTAACAACTGTTTTAGCCTTTTTACCAATTGCATTATTACCCGGAAGTACGGGGGAATTTGTCGGAACGATTGCAATTACAGTTATTGTAGCTGTTTGCTGTTCTCTATTTATTTCTTTAACGATTATTCCCACATTCAGCGCTAAATTACATCGAGATAAGGATAGTAAGCAAGATAATCAAAAAAATAAAAAGCAAAATCAATCCTGGCTACAAAAAGGTATTTTTATTCCAATTTTGAATCGCTTATATCGACGTACTGTAAAATTTACTATCGCAAAACCTGTTTTATCAATCTTTCTAGCTTTATTAATTCCAATTATCGGTTTTATTCAAGCTGGTAGTCTCGAACAACAATTCTTTCCCGCAGCTGATAGAGACCAATTACAAATTGAACTTGAATTAACTGCTTCGGTTTCTTTAACCAAAACCAAAAATTTAATTCAAGAGATTCGTCAAAAAATTATCGATAATCCAGAAGTTGAAGAAGTTCATTGGTTGTTAGGTAGCAGTATTCCTTCGTTTTACTACAACTTAACTGGTGGAAAAGAACAACAAGCTAATTACGCTCAAGCATTAGTACAATTAAATTCTCTGACATCAAGTACTATCACCAAAAAATTACAAACCCAATTAGATAAAAACTTTCCGACCGCAAGAATTGTTGTCAGACAATTAGAACAGGGACCTCCTTTTGCTGCTCCCATAGAAATGCGGATTTATGGTTCTAATATCGAAAAATTACAATCATTGGGAGAACAAGTTAGACAAATATTAGTACAAATCAAAGACGTAACCCATACTCGTGCGAGTTTAGATGAAATTCAACCACAAATCGAAGTTCAGCTAGACGAAGAACAAGCACGTTTAGCAGGGTTAAATCGGACAACAATTGCTCAACAATTAGACAATACTTTAGAAGGAACTGTCGGTGGTTCAATATTGGAAGGAAACGAAGAATTACCCGTCAGAGTTCGTTTGGGAAATCAAGAACGAGGAAACTTATCTCAAATCACTTCTTTAGATTTATTAGCTAATTCTCAAAACAATCAAGGAAATAATCCTCTCGCTGCTATTCCTTTATCTTCCTTGGGTCAAATTGAATTAAAACCAGAACTAGCTCAAATTACTCACTACAACGGACAAAGAGTTAATACTATTCAAGGTTTCCTCAATGCTGGAACTTTACCAGCAGAAATTTTAAGTCAATTTCAAACTAAATTAGAAGAATTCAAATCATCATTACCACCAAATTACAGATTTGAATTCGGAGGAGAACAAGAACAAAGAAACGATGCTGTTGGTGGTTTAGTTTCCACCGTGGGAGTTTTAATAATTCTGATGATAGCGACATTAGTACTTTCCCTGGGTTCATTTCAATTAGCAGGTGTTATCGGAATAGTTGCTGTAGCATCCTTTGGTTTGGGTTTATTTTCTATCTGGTTATTTGGTTATCCCTTCGGTTTCAACCCAATTATCGGTTCGGTGGGTTTGATTGGTGTAGCTGTCAATGACTCGATTGTGGTTCTCAGCGCAATTTCTAATCATCCAATCGCAAAAACAGGAAATCCCAAAGCTATTCAGAAAGTAGTTTTACATTCGACTCGTCACGTACTAACGACAACACTAACAACTGCGATTGGATTTGTCCCATTATTGTTATCTGGTGGAGAATTTTGGCCACCTTTAGCTGTAGCTATTGCTGGTGGAGTTGTAGGAGCGACTTTACTTGCTCTTTATTTCGTTCCTGCTGCTTATTATTTGATAAAGTCGCGGTTTGGGAAGAAGCGATTTACAACGAGTAAGATGGTGATTAATTCACAAGGTTGATTTGTGGATATCACAGGGAGCTAGATGTATGAAAAAAGATTTTTCTGTCTCAATGGTAAAAGCGAATCTTTATGCTGTGATTGCAGCTTTGCCATTTATAGTAATTTTACTAGGGCTAGATATTTATATATGGAAAGGGCGTAATTTGATTAGTGAATTATTTAGTCTAGAACCACAATATTTTAGTCTTTTTATATTATCAATTTTTATAGGAATTATCATTCACGAATTAATTCATGGAATAACTTGGCAATTTTTTAGTAAAAAGAATAGGACTTACGCAAAAGCAACGTAACTGCGTCATTACGAGCGATAGCGAAGTAATCGCAGGATTGTTGCGATTGCTTCCCTAAACTTCGTTTCGGTCGCAATGACAAATCTTCGTTGCGTAACGTAAGTCCTGAAGAAATCAAATGCTATCAAATATGGTATTGATTGGAAAACAATGTCACCTTATGCACATTGTAAAGAACCTATGGAAATTAAAGCTTATCGATTAGGGACAGTAATGCCTGCAATAATATTAGGATTTTTACCAGCTATCTTGGGAATATTTACAGGTAACCCTTTTATTTTCATCTTTGGATTAGCTTTTATATTAGCAGCAGGTGGAGATATTTTAATTCTATGGTTACTAAGAAAAGTTAAAGCTGGTTCCCTGGTTGAAGACCATCCAAAAAGAGCAGGATGTTACGTCATAGATAAAAAAGAAGATT
>CAKZYM010000819.1 GCA_937884685.1 uncultured Calothrix sp. | reverse complement strand
CTTTTCATTTGAGTGCAATACACCGCTGATTTACCTCACCCCCTTCCCCTCTCCTTATTAAAGAGAGGGGTGTATTCTATTTAAATGATAAAAAACAAAAAAAAGACGATACACCACATAGCATATCGCCAAAAAATAAACCGTTGTAAAATCAAACTTGTTCTAAATTTTGGTCTGCATCAAAACAATATCATCAGATAATTGTCCCGTTCTCAACCACTCTTCTAATTCTTCAGGTGCTATCGCTTGTTGAAGTTTTTCCCGCAATTTTTCACCTTCCAAAATTTCTTTTTCTAATAACTCCATTGCGGTTTCTTCTAACAATTTGCGGTTTTTGTACAGAATACTCAAAGCAATATGATGAGCATTATCTACCATATGCTTGACTTCGGTATCAATCACCTTTGCTACTTCTGAACTAACATCACGACGAGAGTTTCCATATCCTGGGATAAACTGCTGCTGCATTTTCTCAAACGCAATCGGTCCCAATTTATCGCTCATTCCATATAAAGTAACCGCTCGTTCGGCTAATTCCGTGGTTTTCTGAATATCGTCGGAAGCACCAGTAGATACTTTACCAAAAATAATCTCTTCTGCGGAGCGTCCCCCCAACAAAGTCGCAATCCGTCCGCGAATTTCATCTTCTATCATCAAAAACCGGTCTTCTTCTGGCATTTGAATTGTATAACCCAAAGCTCCAACACCACGAGGAACTACTGATATTTTCTCAACTCTACCAGTCCCCGGCATCAAAGCACCAACTATAGCGTGACCGACTTCGTGATAAGCAACCGTCTTTTTCTCGGTTTCGTTAAGTACTCGAGAGCGCTTTTCTAATCCAGCAACTAACCGCTCAATCGCTTCGTTAAAATCTGCTAAAGTTACTCCATCTCGATTTTGACGTGCTGCTAACAATGCAGCTTCGTTAACTAAATTGGCTAAATCTGCTCCAGCAAATCCTGGAGTCCTTACCGCTACAATTCCTAAATCAACGTCTTCTGTTAACTTAACGTTACGAGAGTGAACCCTCAAAATAGCTTCTCGACCAATTTTATCCGGTCTATCTACCACAATCTGACGGTCAAAACGTCCGGGACGACGTAACGCTGGGTCTAGTACTTCGGGACGATTGGTAGCAGCAATGATTATCACACCAGTATTCGCATCAAAACCGTCCATTTCGGTAAGTAGCTGATTTAGGGTTTGTTCGCGCTCGTCATTACCACCCATAAATCCATTCGCACCACCCCGAGATTTACCTAGAGCATCCAATTCGTCAATAAAAACGATACATGGTGATTGCTTTTTGGCTTGTTCAAATAAATCCCGAACTCTTGCTGCACCAACACCTACAAACAATTCGATAAATTCCGAACCGGAAATGCTGAAAAAGGGAACTCCTGCTTCTCCTGCAATTGCTTTAGCCAAAAGCGTTTTACCCGTTCCTGGAGGTCCGACCAATAAAGCACCCTTGGGTATTTTTGCACCTAACCGAGTGTATTTATCGGCATTTTTGAGAAAATCAACAATCTCCTCTAATTCTGTTTTCGCTTCATCAACACCAGCAACATCACTAAACTTAACTCCGGTAACACCCTCAGAAAAAATCCTAGCTTTGCTTTTACCAACCGTCAGAACACCACCACCTTGACGACGCATAAAAAATCCCCAGATACCGAAGAAAATTAAAGGAGGAATCACCCAACTTAAGAGAGTACCAATCCAAGCATTTTTGTCTGGAGGTGGTGCAGCGAACTCGACATTATTTTCTCGGAGAATCTTGGGTAAATCTAAATCTAGCGCTACGGGAGTTGTTGTAAATACCTTATCTATATCAGAACCGTAAACGTTCTCAGGATTAAGTACATATTGAATTCGGTCGCTACCAATAATAGCCCGTTCCACATTCCCTTGCTGTACTTGAGCAATAAACTCGCTATAGGGAGCTTGAGGATATTGCGGACCAGAAAAACTGGGAACGATAAAATTGAGCAATAATAGCAAAGTCAGTAAAATAAATAAGCTGCTACCAAATTGCCGCATTTTAGGTGGCTTGATTGGGCTTTTATTTTTAGTGTCAATGGGCATTCTGTTTCCTTATAATTAATAAAAAAATATGACAGCAGATATTTTCACTAATTCCTTCAATAGAGGAATAGGAAATGAGTTACGGAGAAAATAAAAATAATTATTGTTCTATACTTAATGCAATAAATAATACCTCTGCTTCTAAATCCCATAAATAGATTCAAGAGATTCTAGGAAGACCTATTTAGGGCTTAACTATTCCCTTTTTATTATTTATTGTTTCACTTTTCTGGGCTGAATTTTATTTATTCACTTACCTTATAAACTAGTAATTTTACAGTTGTATTTTTAACGGATATTTAAGTATTGCAAAGGAAAAATAGAAACAAGGCTAATAGCTGATATAAAATACAAATCAGTTTTTAGTTTACATAATTTATTGTAGAATTTTGCCGAGAAGTGATATTGGTATCAACCCTACCTTTATATGGCTGTATAACCGTACAAGAAATGAAAAACCAATTTATTTTTGTATCAAAAGTTTTATTTATTTCCGCAGTTATTTCATGTTTCATTAAATATATTGCGCCGAATTTCTCAATTCCGGGAACTGCAACTAACGCTTTGATAATTATATTGTTACCAAATATAATTATGCTATCCGTTTTAATATGGCAAGTATTCAGAGTACAAAAACTTAATTAGAATTACTTAGGCAAAACTAGCTAATATTAGCGAGCCTAGCAACATTATCGGTAAATAATTATTAGCCTGGAGCCGGGAGTTTAAGCGTGAATTTGGGTCAATGGATTGGTTTAATTGCCTTAACGGTTTCTCTATATATTTTGTGGCAAATCAAAGAAGCTCTTTTACTTGTATTTGCCGCAGTGATTTTAGCTACTACTTTAAATAGGTTGGCTCGAAGATTGCAACGCTTGGGGATAAGAAGTAGTTTCGCTAAATTTCTTTCAATAACCATATTTTTAGTGGGAGTAATTGGTTTTTTCTGGTTAATCGTCCCACCTTTTATAGACCAATTTGAAGAATTAGGTAAACAAATTCCTATATCTGTAAAACGTCTCAACGATTGGCTTTTGGAATTTAGAGGAAATCTCCCGAGTCAAGTTATTCCATCCATACCTGATATAAATAGCCTTTTGAACCAAGCCCAGCCATTTATAAATAGTGGTTTGGAAAGTACTTTTGCTTTAGTTTCGGGTTCTTTAGAAGTAATATTAAAAATTTTATTAGTGCTGGTCTTGACAGGGATGTTTATTGCAGACCCTTTATCTTACCGTAAAGTATTTGTCAGACTTTTTCCTTCATTTTACCGAAGAAGAATAGATGGAATTTTAGACCAATGCGAAGTGTCTTTAGAAGGTTGGATAACTGGTGCTTCCATTGCTATGTTTTTAGTAGGCTTTTTAAGTGTTTTAGGGTTAACAGTACTACAAGTTCGTTCGGCTATAGCTTTAGGAGTTTTAGCTGGTTTTTTAAACTTGATTCCCAACTTAGGACCCACCTTGAGCGTAGTTCCTGCAATGGCGATCGCACTGCTAGATTCTCCTTGGAAACCTCTCGGTGTACTGATTCTATACTTTTTTATCCAGCAAGCTGAAAGTAATTTTATTACGCCGATAGTGATGGCCCAGCAGGTATCTTTACTACCAGCAGTTACATTAATATCTCAGTTATTCTTCGTAACATTTTTTGGATTTCTAGGATTATTTTTAGCACTACCTTTAACCGTAGTTGCAAAAATTTGGGTACAGGAAATAGTAATTAAAGATGTTTTAGACCAATGGAATCTTAAACCTAAAACACAAGCAGAATGCGTAATCGTTGCTGACAACGTAGAAATAAACACATCAGAAGAAACTGCTCTTATTGAAAATGAACAAGCAACTATTGTAGATAAAAAGAGTGAAGAGAAAAGCCTGAATGATGAGAATTTAGATAAAGAGTAATTTTAAAAATTTGATATTAATTAATTTGTATAATTTAGACATATAACTTAGATATCTAAAAATCAAAAATAGCGAATAATAAACAACAAGATAAATTAGTAATAGATTTTGTTTTGATTGGAATTGATTCTTTAATCTACAAACCAATTACCAATTACTAATTCCCTATTCACTATTCCTAAAATTCCAATGAGGTTTTATAATAAATTGTGACCAAAAAATAATATCTGGTCAGGTTTAGATCATATAAATTAGTGCTAACAGCTTTTTTCTCAGGATTTTTATTAATAACAGTTTCCGAAATTGGCGACAAAACCTTTTTTATTGCCATGATTTTGGCAATGCAGCATTCTCGAAGATTAGTTTTTGTCGGTGCGATTTCAGCTTTAGCAGCAATGACTATGCTATCGGTCGGAGTAGGACAAGCTGCTTCTTTACTACCAGAAATTTATATTCATTACGCGGAAATAACCTTATTTATAGTCTTTGGTTTTAAATTATTGTACGATGCTTCTCAAATGCCCAGCGAA
>CAKZYM010000818.1 GCA_937884685.1 uncultured Calothrix sp. | reverse complement strand
CTTTTCGTCGTCGTGCTTTGATTACTGCTGGGATTCGTCGCTATTTGGATGAGCGGGGATTTATTGAAATTGAAACTCCGGTAATGCAAGGTGAAGCGGGAGGTGCGGATGCACGTCCGTTTATTACCTACCACAATACGCAGGAGATGCAGCTATATTTACGCATTGCGACCGCGCTTCATTTGAAACGATTGATTGTGGGTGGATTTGAAAAAGTTTTCGAGTTAGGAAGAATCTTCCGCAATGAAGGAATTTCTACTCGTCACAATCCGGAATTTACTACGATTGAACTTTATCAAGCTTACGCCGATTACAACGATATGATGGATTTGACGGAAGGTATTATTACTACCGTCAGTCAAGAAGTTATTGGCACCCTAAAAATTAATTATCAAGGAACTGAAATTGATTTGACTCCTCCTTGGCGACGGGTAACAATGCATGAGTTGGTGAAAGAATATTCAGGTCTAGATTTTAATTCTTTTCAAAGTTTTGAACAAGCAAAAGCTGACTGTAAAAATGCTGGGATTGAAGGTATAGATGATTGCCCAAATATGGGTAAACTTCTTAATGAAGCCTTTGAACAAAAAGTCGAAGAAAATTTGATTCAACCCACATTCGTAACTGATTTTCCCGTTGAAATTTCACCTTTAGCAAAACCCCATCGTTCTAAATCTGGTTTAGTAGAAAGATTTGAATTGTATATGGTAGGAAGAGAAACTGCTAATAGTTTCTCCGAGCTTACCGACCCCGTTGACCAGCGTCAGCGTTTAGAAGAGCAAGCTGCAAGAAAAGCTGCTGGGGATCTAGAAGCCCAAGGTGTGGACGAAGATTTCCTCACGGCTTTAGAATACGGAATGCCTCCTACAGGTGGATTGGGTATTGGTATTGATAGATTAGTCATGCTGTTGACTGATGCAGCAAGCATTAGGGATGTTATCGCGTTTCCCCTACTAAAACCTGAAAATTCTGCTGAAAAATCCGAGGAGCAATCTTAACTATTAAAATTTATAGTGCGTTATGCAGTTGCCTAGCGCACCCTTTTTCATTTATATATAATTTATGTAATCTAAGAGAGAATTCAATCTAGCACTTAATTTTAGGATACGAGGGATATCATTTTTTGCAAGCCAAAGATATCAAAAATAGGTTAAAATATCTTAGAAGGGAAGCATCTATAGTAGACCCAAATTTAGCAAATAGATTAGATGAAATAAACCGTTGGGTTAAAGATTTAAAACCCGGTTCGTTAACCGCAAAAAAATTTGTTATTTTATTTTTAGAACAATTAATTAGAGATGCTGAAGTTTGGCTTAGACTCAAAACTTTACCATCATATGAAGAACAGCAAACAGCTTTAAATGCTCTTAAACCAAGTTTAAAATTTTGGTACAGCTATTTATTCCCTAAATGGCTGAGCGAAAGCGACTCCAAATTTTACATTTGGAGACAAAAATTGATGTCTGGGGAATTCTCTGGGGAAGATTCCGAATTAATCGCATTGGTTGTAGATAGTATTCAGCGTCGTGGAGGTACCGTTGTTAAAAGATATATTGCCGACTTCTCGATGGCTACCGATATTATTGTAAGTAGCAGCTATGATACATCTCTTTGCGTCCAACTTACTAGCTTAAGTGAAGATTTCTTTCAAGATAAATTTAACAATTGGGAATCCACGTTACGTTTTTGGAAGATAGATAAAGGATTACTATTAAGCTACAATCCCGGTGTAACCGATTTTGTCGATAGGATAGTTAATGTAACGTTGTATAACAGCAATAATCTTGAAACAGGTATTTATTTAACATTTAGTTTTTAGCTTTCAGTTAGTTAAAGCATAAGCAATATCTCTTAATAATTTGAGTCATAATGGGAAAAGATATGTCAATCGACTGTCAAAAGAGATTAGATAAATTTATAGAATCAGTAGAAGCGGCTCAAAAATTACAAAATGATATAGTAAGATACGGACTAGAAGCGGCGTATAAATATGCTGAAGATGTAGACGGAGATTGGTTAGAAAAGTGGGATGAAGATGAAACTTTGCAAACTAATTTTGTGGAATCTGTTACTACATTTTTAGAAAGCGATGATTGGGTTGCTGTAAGTGTAAGAAAGCAATTACAAGGTAAATCGCTCTGTGAAATTGCGACTCAGTTAGAAGATTGTCTTAGACTTTCCGAATCGGAAAATAGAGTATTTGCTATCAAAACTGTTTTAGTAGAAAGCACTAATTTTGGACAGATAAATCGTACTTTCAGCGATGAGAACGATACCGTTGATTTATTAGATTTAGCAGAGCAATTAGTAAAGAGATTGGAAAGAATTTTTGAGCAAGAGTAATACAGTTAACAGTTAACAGTTAACAGTGAACAGTTATCAGTGAACAGTGAACAGTGAACAGTAAGTAGGGAATAACTAGTTCCTAGACTCTGGTTAGAAACTCTTATGGTTAAGGCTCTGCTTTATTTTAACAATAAAGGCAGAGCCTTTAGAAATTCATTACAAGGTAAAACCTTTTAACGAGTAACTTAGGATTTTCAACTCCTAATTCCTAATTCTTAACTCCTAACTCCTAATTCCTAACTCCTAACTTAATTAGCAACTTCGGCCATTTCAACTACCCGACCGTCGTAGTCTTTGACTAAGAAATTTAATGGTTTGCGATTGCGAATTTTAAATTTTAAACCCCGTGTTTCAACTCGTAACAAAACCATTTCCAGACAGTCACGGTCAAAACATACGTGACGCTGTTGATTTTTATTTCCTAGACTTGCTCCAGTAATTACGTGTAGCTGGGTATTTTTCTTGAGTTGATACCAAAGTCCTTCTGTTGCGTTAGACATTCTGCTTGGATAAGTAGGACTGCTACCTAAATACATTGGGTCAATACCTGTTGCACCAATTGTTTGTTCGTAATTGTAATAATAGTGCAAAGGTACTTCCGCTGCGGGTAAATCTAATAGCCCTTCATACAAGTCTCTGGCAACTTCTAAATCAGAAACCATAATAGTATGGACTTTTGGAGCGCTAGAGAGAAACATCCACATTGCACCAGCATAAGCTGCTAGCAGCATTACCATTATTCCCTGGGTGGAGAACAAACTGTCCAGCGGCAAAAAAGAGCCTAAAGTATTGGGAGTAAATAAATACGGGATTGCGTCAACTGTTATAACCATGAACAAATCAATAAGTATTAATCAATTTTGGATTTTAACAACGAATGCTTTTGTTTTGGATTATCTTTAGTTTTCAGCCGAGAATAGAATTTTGTTCTAAAATCTATGATTTAATCCGAAACAGTTAAATAAAATTTAATTGAGCATAAGTTGAGTCAGGTGAAAGGTCATTTAAAGAGTAATAACTGAAAACTGTAAAAATACTAAAAAAATACTAAATATATTTTTTATACTTCTAACTCCTAACTCCCTGCTACTCACCTTCACCCACTAATTTTGGGTTAGTCAAGTAGTACTACTTATACTTTATGAAAACTTTTAATCAGAATGTTTGTGCTAAATTCACCAACACCAAGATATTATGCGTTTAACGAAAAATATACATTTCTGAAATAATTCTAGCAACATAGACCAAAAAAGATTGTGCAAATTCCTCATTTCCCAGAATCCAACCATCCTTTAGTTAAATCACTATTCCATAATAGCGACCAAGAACTCATAAATTTATTTGGACAGCACCCAGATGCTGGAAGGTACTTTACGGCAATTTTTTGCCGATACAGTCCTATCGTTTATACCTTGATTATGCATTCAGCCCGTTCTCCAGTACAAGCAGATTATTTATTTGCTATGACTTGGAAGCATATTTACTATCAAGTAGGTGGAGTTAATTTAGAAAGCTCCGAACCCGATGCTCCTGCTATGACTTTACAAAATTGGCTGATTAATATGACAGCCTATTGCATAAATGAAACAGAACTACCACCTACAGAAAGCATTCATTATTCCCTTAAAACCACTTCTCCGCCGTTATGGTGCTATGTGGAACAGTCATTAGACCAATTACCACCAATGTTAAGGTTAATGGTCTTAATGGCTCAAACTTTCCACTGGAGTGAAACCAGAATTGCTGCTTATTTACAAGCGGAAGGAGAAGGAATTTCTCCGAACGAAGTAGCAAATTTTCTCCAACAAGGTTATCGTATGCTTGAAGAAAAATTACCAGCAGATATCCGTGCCATATATTTGGGCGAGAATTTCTTTCAACCAGTGTCTGCGTGATAATACTAGTTTTGTTGTTTTATGCTGGCAGTTATTTTCTTTTTTGTAAATCTTTTTACTTAGAACGTATTTTTAGGACCGTCTTTATATGAAACAGTTGAGTTTACTAGCAGGAGCAAAAATTCGACCATCTTCCCATATTGGTCGCAAGCAATTACCAAACAAGCTGAATAAAGCTTTTGGTTTTTTACTATTTTCCTTATTGTTAAGTCCTGTTGCAGCTAATGCTACGGATATTACAGAGCAACTACACTATCCCCAAATAGATAAAAAAGTCTTGCTCCAATCAAGAGATGAAGCAGATACTTTGCTCCGTTTGGGTGAAAGACAAAATGTCCAGGGTAATTCCCATAAAGCTGTTAAGTCTTTATTGCAGGCATTAGAAATCTATCATTCAATCGGCGATTTGAATGCAATTGGCTTAACTTATGAATTTTTAGGCAAAGGTTACATCCAATTAAAGCAGTATAAAAAAGCAGAAGATGCAGTTCGCAGAAGATTGGCGATCGCCCGCGACACAAAAGACTTTCAAAGTCAGATTTTTGCACTAAACAACATTGGTACATTATTGCTGCAAAAAGGTGAATTTGAAACTGCTGCTAACACTTTTGAGGAAGCAATTATCATAGCTCGGAATATTGATAATGATGAAGGTTACGGCATATCCTTGAGTAATTTGGGATTAGCAACCGCAAGATTAGGTAATTACAATAAAGCAGTAAAATTATACAGAAATGCACTTAACTACCGGCGACAAACACGCGACCCTATCGGTGAAGCGAATACTTTAAATAATCTAGGTGAAGCTTACAGTGTTGTTGGTACTTACCAAGACAGACTAGGTACTTATGGAACAGCATTAAGGCTTGCGAAAACAGCAAAAGATAATGGAAATCAATTACGAGCAATTGATGGGCTAGTAGCTGCTCATAGTTCGGTTGGTCGGTACAATCGCGCAATTGAATTATTAGAGAAGCGTTTAACAATTGCTTCAGACCTAGAAAGCCCATACGAAAAGCTAAAATCCTTTGAATCCTACGCTAAAATTTACGAAAAGCTAGGAAAATATTCTACAGCTCGCAACTTTTACGAAAGAGCAATTACCTTAGCCCGAACCCTTGAAGATAGTCGGAAGGAAGTGCTATTACGCGATAGAGTCACTCAGATGATGAAGAAAAGTTAGTTTTGAAATTGGGGACATTTTTAAGTAGCAAGTAACAATTAAAAAGTAGCAAGTAATAATGACTCGAATGGATAGCTGAGGAACTGAAAATAAGAGCAAATGGATATTTTACTTACTACTTACTACTTGCTACTTACTACTTACTAACCTTTAACGTTAAGCTGCTTTCCATAACTCAAGAATTGTATCGGGTAAAAATCCTTC
>CAKZYM010000817.1 GCA_937884685.1 uncultured Calothrix sp. | reverse complement strand
ATTGGTTAGAGCACCGCCCTGTCACGGCGGAAGTTGCGGGTTCGAATCCCGTCAGTCCCGTTCCTATGTTAAATGGTTATTACGAAGCAAAGTATTACTGTTTTAGTTAAAATATTGTACGGATTATCCAAAGGCTAAAATTTCAGTTACGGCGCAAAAACCTTTACCTTTTTTAGAATAGGTAGAGGTTTTAGTTTATCTAGTGCAGTTTCTGTTGCAATTGTTGATTGGATAAATCACAATCTAAAATCGCGCCACTTTAACAATTGAGTAAGTCTCAACGGACAGTTTACTCGAAATTGTTTGTGGTGATTAAATTAAAAATATTGCGAATTATGACTTTTAGAGTGCGACTTGCTCCTAGTCCAACTGGGAATTTACATATTGGTACGGCTAGAACTGGTCTATTTAACTGGTTGTTTGCTCGTCATAATGACGGTAAATTTATTCTACGAATCGAAGATACCGATACGGAACGTTCTCGTCCCGAATATACCGATAATATTTTTGAAGGATTGCGCTGGTTGGGAATGGATTGGGATGAAGGCCCATTTTTCCAAACCAAGCGCTTGGAAATGTATAAGCAAAAGGTGCAAAGTCTCCTGGATAAGGGATTAGCTTATCGCTGTTACACCACCTCTGAGGAGTTGGAAGCTTTACGAGAATCTCAAAAAGCGAGAAATCAAGCACCCCGTTATGATAATCGTCACCGGGATTTAACACCGGAGCAAGAAGCAGAATTAAAAGCCGAAGGACGGAGTCTTGGAATTCGCTTCAAAATAGATGACACCCGCGAAATTATATGGAATGACTTGGTATGGGGAGAAATGAGTTGGGTCGGTAGCGATTTGGGTGGTGATATGGTTATCGCTCGTGCTGCTGATGATGGTATCGGTCAACCGCTATATAATTTTGCCGTGGTGGTGGATGACATGGATATGCAAATTACCCATGTGATTCGCGGAGAAGACCATATTGCTAATACAGCAAAGCAAATTCTGCTTTATGAAGCATTCGGAGCGAAAGTTCCAGAATTCTCTCATACTCCCCTAATTTTAAATGAGAAAGGTGCGAAGCTTTCTAAACGAGATGGTGTTACTTCAATTTCTGACTTTAAGAAAATGGGTTTTACCCCGGAAGGTTTAGTTAACTATATGACCTTGCTGGGATGGTCTCCACCAGATTCTACTCAAGAAATTTTTACTCTGCAAGAAGCAGCTAAAGACTTTAGTTTTGAACGAGTTAACAAAGCTGGTGCTAAGTTCGATTGGGATAAATTGGACTGGATAAATAGTCAGTATATTCACAGTATGCCGGTAGAAAAACTAACTGACTTACTAATTCCTTTCTGGAAAGAAGCAGGATATGAATTTACTCAAACCAAAGACCGTGATTGGCTTGAAAAATTAACTGCTTTAATTCAACCTGGTATATCTCGCTTAACTGAAGCTGTAGATGTTGCCAAATTATTTTCTACCGAGACAGTTGATTTTAATTCCGAAGCACAAGAACAACTGCAAAAAGAAGGAGTTAAACCTGCACTTCAAGGAGTTTTTGCAGCTTTAGATAGTGAAATAAATGCTTCAATTGCCAAAGATATCATCAAACGGGTAGTTAAAGAGCAAAACGTCAAAAAAGGCTTGCTGATGCGGAGTTTACGGGCTGCTTTAACTGGAGAAATGAACGGCCCAGACATTGTAGACTCTTGGGTACTACTGAATAATACTGGCTCAGATAAGCTTCGCTTGAAACAAGCAATAGAAATCGCGGATTAAATTTCCATAAACAAAAGCATGACAATCCCGTGAAGTAAGCCAAAATCTTGAATAACTACCTAGGGGCGCATTTTATGTGCCCCTATTTATTCTGGAAAAGCAAAAGGAGATTTTCTGCATGTTATGGATGTAATATTTATTAACTTTAAAAGGCCAATCTGAAAAACCAAAATTTTTATCTTATTTGTTCCCTATTAACCCTTCAATTATTAATAATACGTCCGTCATTACATGTAATTTTCATTCCCCTAAAGAATAGTAATTACTCTTAGAGAGGGGAACAATAAATGTGATTTTATTGTCATTTCAAGCACTTAGAAAAATGTAATCAAAATGTCTAAAAAATTATTAAGTCGAGTCATAAAGTTATCATTTGCATTCTTATCCCTAGCATCAGCATCCGGAATAAACAATGTAGCTCAAGCCCAAGAAACTCCCCCAGCAATATTTGGAGATATAACTATAGAGCGTCCTTTATCCAAAGACCCCCTGAGAGTTCGCGGAATGAGCGGTGGTAAAGTACCGGGAAAAGATATTTCCGAGAGAAAAGATACGCCAACCGGAGCCTGTACTGGTTATATGGATACAGAACCAGACCATACTCTCAAATTGAAAAATAAATTTGATTACATGAAATTGGTGATAGAAAGCCCTGAAGACACCACTTTAATCATCAAAGGTCCCGGTGGCACCTGGTGTAATGACGAATTTGAAGGCAAAAATCCCGGTATTATAGGCGAATGGCTCGCAGGTAACTATCAAGTTTGGGTCGGTTCTTATAAGAAAGGAGATTACTTCCCCTATACTTTGCAAATTACTGAATCGAAATAAATAAATTGGGCATGGGGCATAGGGCATGGATAATTGGTAATGGGTAATGAGTAGTCACTCAGAAACAGAACTGTTTATTATTGAATTCACTATTCACAATCCCCAATCCCCTATGCCCAATCCCCAAGGAAGACTGCCAAACACAGAATTAGATATAAGTCAATTCCCAATTTCCAATCCTTAATACCCAATCCCCAATTCCCAACTCATTGGTAAAAAGTCTTAAAATTAAGTTACATTTGATTAAGAATAATAATAATGTTTTGGCAAATGTCGTATAGCCCAATCGGGTTAATATGGCAAGTCATACATATATGAAAATAAAACAATTCGGGATTTATATACATCCGTTTCACATTATTTATGTTAACGGGGTGATGCATCCCATTGGTATCTAGAGGCAAAATAAAATGAAATTCTCTTGGAGAGTCCTAGTTCTTTGGACCTTGCCTGCTTTAGTGATAGGCTTTTTCTTTTGGCAAGGAGCGTTCGCAAATACTCCTGCTGATATGGGTAAAAATGCAGCTAGCACTCGCATGACCTACGGTCGTTTTCTCGAATATTTAGATAATAATCGAGTCACGATGGTGGATCTGTATGAAGGTGGTAGAACCGCAATCGTTGAGGCTGTTGACCCACAACTAGAGGGTCGGATTCAGCGAGTACGGGTAGATTTACCCGTTAATGCTCCTGAATTAATTACCAAGCTCAAAGACAAAAATGTTAGCTTTGATGCTCATCCTGCGAGAAATGATGGAGCTATCTGGGGATTATTAGGTAATCTGATTTTCCCAATCTTATTGATTACCGGACTATTCCTTTTGTTCCGTCGTTCGAGCAATCTTCCCGGTGGTCCCGGTCAAGCCATGAACTTTGGTAAGTCTCGGGCACGTTTCCAAATGGAAGCAAAAACCGGAGTTATGTTTGATGATGTAGCAGGAATTGAGGAAGCAAAAGAGGAACTCGGCGAAGTTGTTACTTTCCTTAAGCAACCTGAGAAATTTACTGCTGTAGGAGCAAGAATTCCTAAAGGTGTATTGCTAGTAGGTCCTCCAGGAACTGGTAAAACTTTATTAGCAAAAGCAATTGCTGGAGAAGCTGGGGTACCTTTCTTTAGTATTTCTGGTTCCGAGTTCGTGGAAATGTTTGTGGGTGTGGGTGCTTCCCGCGTTCGCGATTTATTCAAAAAAGCAAAAGATAACGCTCCTTGTATCATCTTTATTGATGAAATTGATGCTGTGGGAAGACAGCGTGGTGCGGGTATCGGTGGTGGTAATGATGAGCGGGAACAAACCCTCAACCAGCTACTAACCGAGATGGATGGTTTTGAAGGTAACACCGGTATCATTATTATTGCTGCTACCAACCGTCCCGATGTATTGGATGCAGCGTTATTACGTCCCGGACGCTTTGACAGACAGGTGATTGTTGATGCACCCGATATCAAAGGACGTTTGGAAATCTTAGAAGTCCACGCGCGCAACAAGAAATTAGATCCAAGCGTATCTTTAGATGCAATTGCTCGTCGTACTCCTGGTTTCACTGGTGCGGATTTAGCTAACTTGCTCAAC
>CAKZYM010000816.1 GCA_937884685.1 uncultured Calothrix sp. | reverse complement strand
CCACACCCTTACAGGGTGTTGGGTAAAATATTTGTTCTTTGGAGGGATGCTCCCGATTTCATCATCAAATATCAAATTCATTGTTATTTCGTAGCTTGAATTGTTCTTACTAACAATCCGTGTTTAGGTGCAAAAATCATCGCCATAACAAACAATAGAGTTTGCAATACTACAATACATCCACCTGTTGAAGCGTCGAGATGATAGCTAATATAGGTTCCCATGACGCTAGAAAATATCCCGGATGCAACAGCAATAAGTGTCATTTTATCAAAATTATCGCTCAACATATAAGCGGTGGCTCCCGGTGTTACTAACATTGCAATGACTAATATAATTCCTACTGTTTGTTGCGCGGCGACAATAGTTAAAGCTAGTAAAGATAATAAAATATAGTATAAAGCAGTGGTATTTAATCCTATACTACGGGCATGAGTTGCATCAAAACAAAATAGTAGTAAATCTTTCCGCAATATCATCAAAAATATCATGGTAACGGAGCTAATGATGATTGTTTGAATTAAATTTTGGTCGGAAATTCCTAACACATTTCCAAATAGAATATGCATTAAATCTATACCACTCGGTGTTTTAGAAATTAATACCAAACCAAAGGCGAAAAAACCCGTAAATACTAACCCCATGACTGTATCTTCTTTGATTCTAGTATTAGATTTAATAAACCCAATAGAAATTACAGAACCTAAGCCAAATACAAATGCTCCAATGGCAAAAGGAATATTTAAAATATAAGCAAGTACAACTCCTGGGAGAACTGCATGAGATACCGCATCTCCCATTAATGCCCATCCTTTAAGAGTCATATAGCATGAAAGAACCGAACAAACCACACCCACTAAGGCACTTACAAATATTGCCTTAACCATAAATTCAAACTGCAACGGTGCTGCAAACCATTGCCAAATTGCTTCTATACTCATGATATTATCAGTTATCAGTTATCAGTTATCAGTTATCAGTTAGCTATTACTAATTCCTTCAACTGGAACCATTCCATCAAAGGTACGAGCGATATTTTCTCTGGTAAAAACTTCTCCCGTCGGACCATATGCCAAAATGGTACGATTTATTAACACTACATCATCACAAAATGTCGAAATTGAGGAAAGGTCATGGGTTGAAATTAGAATTGTATGACCCATATTCCTTAATTCTACTAATAGCTCAATCAGCGCTTTTTCTGTTTTTATATCAACTCCTGCAAAGGGTTCATCTAAAAGAATTATTTGTGCTTGCTGTGCTAAAGCACGCGCTACAAATGCTCGTTTTTTTTGCCCTCCTGAAAGTTCTCCAATCTGTCGAGATTTAAATTCGCTCATGTTAGTTCGGGCTAAACTTTCTGCTACAGCACGATGGTCATTTTTACGAGGAATTCTTAATAAGTTCATATAGCCGTATCGTCCCATCATCACTACATCTTGTACGCTGATAGGAAAATTCCAGTCTACATCTTCAGATTGGGGAATATAAGCAACTAAATTTTGTTTTTGCGCCTTCTTCATGGACATTCCTTTAATCAATATATGCCCATTTATTGGTTTCACAAAACCCATTATTGCTTTAAATAAAGTCGATTTACCAGAACCATTCATTCCCACTAAGCCGCTGATTGAACCGCGATTTAGTTGTAAATTAGCTTCATGCAAAGCTATTTTACCGTTATAAGCAACTGTACAGTCTTCAACTTTAACTGTAATGTTAGACATAGTATTTATTAATTATCTAATATCGTTTATATGATTGATAATTTTTTTACTGTTTCAAACCATTAACTAAGGTATTAATGTTGTACTCCAACAACTTAAAATAGGTAGGTGCAACGCCATCTGCGTCAGTAAGTGAATCAACATAAAATACTCCGCCAAATTCGGCATTGCTTTCTTTTGCTACTTGTTTTTGAGCATCTGCACTAACTGTACTTTCACAAAATACTATAGGAATTTGATTTTTTCGCACTGTATTAATTACTTTTTCTACTTGTTTTGGAGTCGCTTGTTTTTCAGCATTAACAGCCCACAAATATTCTTCCTTTAACCCATAATCCTTAGCTAAATAAGAAAATGCTCCTTCACAAGTCACCATGAAACGTCTATTTGCAGGTATTTCTTTAACTGTTTTTTGTAATTTTTCATCGATTTTTTTTATTTGCTCGCTATAAGCTTGTGCGTTAGTAGTATAAGTCTCTGCATTGGCTGGATCTAAGTTTACCAAAGCATCACGAATATTCTCTACATACTTCAAAGCTAGTTTCGGTGACATCCAAGCATGGGGATTCGGTTTTCCCCTATAAGCATCCTCGCTGATATTTATCGGTGTAATACCTTCACTCAAGGTAACATGAGGGACATCTTTCAGATTTCCATAAAACTTTTGTGCCCAGCGCTCTAAACCCAAACCATTATCTAAAATTAAGTCTGCATCCTGCGCTTTGACTATATCACTAGGAGTCGGCTCGTAACCGTGAATCTCCGCTCCCGGTTTGGTTAATGATTGAACAATCGCTTTGTCTCCTGCGACGTTACGAGCCATATCAGCAAGCACCGTAAATGTCGTTAGAATAACTTTTTTATTTTCCGTATTGGGATT
>CAKZYM010000815.1 GCA_937884685.1 uncultured Calothrix sp. | reverse complement strand
TTGAGCAATAAATCAGCCGCCAAAAGTAGAATTAATTCCTTAACTCGAACTGACGTTAATAAGTATTTAAAAAATAATTTAATATAGCATCGAAACCTCACCCCATCATAGGGAAACCCCTCTCTTTATTAAGTGAGGGGAATTGAAAGAAGGAGAAATAGATTTATAACTCCTATTTTTCTTAACTATTTCCCAAGAGCAATGGTAGCTACATCAAAAGGTGCTAATCGCTTGAGATTTCCTGTTTCTTTATCTAATTGATGTAGGAATTTTGGGGTTTCATATCTACGACCACCTAGAGCATATAACTTATTGTCTGGAGCGCAAACCAAACCGCTAAAACCGTTGTTCCAAACTGCTCCTTCAAAGGTAACTGGTACTGTTTTACCTGTGGTGATATTGACTAAACTTGTATCACCTTGAAAATCAGTTAGAAATGCATAGCGATTTCCATCATCACATACGACTACATTTTTGTATTCTTTGTCCGAAGGTAGTTCGTTAGGGATTTCAACAGTAGGAGTTGCTTCTGCTTCTAATACCTGAGTATTAGCTTCGGATTTCGCGATAGTTCTACTACTAGATGTTTCCAACTTTCCTGTGATAGGAACTTTAGTAGGGGTATTTTTCTTCTGAACTGCTCCACTTTCGGAGTCAACATCAACAATTCTTCTGCTTCCGGTTCCGTCTTCTTTTTTTACTACTCCACTAATAGAACCATCTGGTAATTCGATTAAATCCAAGGATTCATCTTTAGCAACTCCAGAAACTTCCTTAGTCTCTACAGAATTACCTTTGAGTGTTACCAAACGATTAGAACTGTTTTTTTCAGCAGCTATAGGGCTAGTAGAAACTACCAGTTCACCCGACTTAGAAACCGCAAAACCGCTGACTAACTCACCCTTTTCCAAAATCGGTTGTGTTGTAGTTACAGTACTAGTCTGACCGGTCGAAACATTATAAGACTGAATCACAACCGGTTTTTTAGCATTAGAATCATTTTCTACAACAGAATTTTCCTCAGCTTCCGAATCAACCACATCATCCGAATCAACCGTATCCGAACTATCGCTGCTAACCGTACCGGGACTAACACCTAAAATTACTACTCCCGGAGTTTGAGCGATACTTTTACCTATTAAACCGCTAATTGCGACAACCGCACCAGAAGCTATTGCAATTTGACCAAAACGTCTTCGTGAAATCAATTCCATCTTTGTCTCCTGATTTTGGATTTTAGATTTTAGATTGAAAGTTAGAAGTTAGGAGTTAGGAGTTAGGAGTTGAGAGTTAGGAGTTAGGAGTTAGGAGTTAAGAGTTAGAAGTTAATAATTTAATTGTTACTACTCATTACTCACTACTTGCTACTTGCTACTTGCTACTTGCTACTCACTACTTGCTACTTGCTACTTGCTACTTGCTACTTGCTACTTGCTACTTGCTACTTGCTACTCACTACTCATTACTCGCTACTCTTTACTTGCTACTCGCTACTCATTACCTAATCGATATCCACTTAGCAACCGAGGGTACATTGTTGTTATCAACAACTGTGAGCATGTACCATCCGGGGGGAGCGAGGTTACGATTGGAAGTTAAATTAACTGTCAAAGAATTACCTGTAGCCGAACCAATCGGTATATCTACTAGTCTCTGTTCGTTTTCTAAACCGTGGGTAGTTGCCATCGGTCTGATTATATTTACCCATTTAATATCACCAGCTTGGGGAGTCTCGATGGTAAATGAATTTCCCCATTTCACTTTATTCGGAGACTTATTAATTACAGGTCGGTTTGCTGCAATATAGTCTGGAGAGTAGATTTCGATACGAGCTTCAAAGGAACCACGGAAAGGATTTCCCCCGGCTGTAAGAACTCTACCGTCTGGTAATAATAATGCTACGGAATGGTAAACGCGACCGTTGATGCTTGGGTCTTCGACTTCCGTCCAAGTGTCTGTCGCTGGGTCATATATTTCTGCGGGTAAGTCTGATTTACCTATATCCTCATTACCACCACTACCATTACAAACAAACACAGTTCGATTGGGTAATATCACCGCATTATGGTGCATGCGAGGATTATTTAAAGAAGCTGCTGGCTGATAACTAGGGTTACTTGATTTTAAATCGACAATATTAACTCTGGCTGTTGTTCCACCACCACCACCACCAGCTATCATTACCCTTTGGTCTTGTGCTGGAGGTAACAAAACACTCGCTGCTTGATTTCCTCTACCAGATTCTTGTAATCCACCTACAGGTTGTTCTCCGATTGAGTTGGAGAAATTTTTAGGTATAGTTATAATCCGTGGTGAAACTCCTCTGTTACCACCTAACTGTGCCCCTGCATAAAATAGTTTTCCATTGTCTAACAGGTACACGTGAGCGTACTGCTCAAAAGGACTTGTCTGGTTAGTGAAAGTTCTCCAACCTTTGCTGTAAGAATAAAGCTCTGCAAATCTGTTGAGATTTCCCGTTTCATTCAAACCCGACAGTGCAAAAGTTTGTCCGTTACCCAAACTAACTAGAGTCGGGTACCAGCGACCTCCATTCATCGACTGTCTTTTAGACCATTTCTCGCTAGTAGGACT
Organism: uncultured Calothrix sp.; assembly: GCA_937884685.1. Taxonomy (GTDB): domain Bacteria; phylum Cyanobacteriota; class Cyanobacteriia; order Cyanobacteriales; family Nostocaceae; genus Rivularia. The sequence goes on along the minus strand of CAKZYM010000815.1, from coordinate 5,025 downwards.
AAAGAAAAATGCCGCGACTTCACCGAAAAATGGGTCATATCTTTTAGTTCCACCAGCGACTAAAAGGTTTCCCGCAGGTCGGAATGCTTGTCCGGCACAAAATATATCGATAGGATTTCCATTATCATCTTTAGGAATTTCCGGTCGTGTAAATGTTCCATTCTGTACATCAAACAAAGCCGAACCTTTGGAAGCATTCGGAATATCGTTTGGATTATTACCAGAACCAGTAAAAAATAAAACTTTTCCCGTGCGTAACAAAGCTGCATGAACGGGGTTAATTGGACAGGTAGATGATACTTCCCAAGGCATTTTTGAAGATTCCTTATTACAAACGTTTATTCAACAACCCTTGATTTTCTGCAATTACAAAAAATCGCAGTATCTCTTAAACGCGACAGATAATTGATTATTTAAAGCAATCAATCAAATACGTAAGTAGAGTTTTCTATTAAAGCTGAACTCCATCTATAATTTTTGCCAGTAGCATATTAATGTTCTCTCTAGCACTTTTACATTCAATTTAAGTCTTGATAATTTCAGCTATAAAGCGGCTTTGTCTATTAAGCATTAATTAAGCATTAAGGTTATTCACCTTAATTCAACGCCGGTTTATACAAGACCAATTTTGATTTATCTGCTACTAATCGAAATTAGTTAGTCAATCAAGAATATGATTCAATAAATCAAAAATAATAACTTTATTTAACTTTAAATGATGAAAAATGTAGAATTGTGTACATTGATATCCACGGCATATTAGGACAGCTTGTCATACTCTATTACATTTAGATTCCAGCATTATTTCGATTGTCTTGTCTTGCCAATTTGGCATTATTTTGTAGCCAAAGCAAATTGTTTTTCACTTAAAAATAGATTTACGAAAACAATTGTTGAATACACAAAATAGCTATAATAAAGAGAGACTTTATTAAATTTTCTGGAAATTTTATATTACTCATTAAGTCAAAAAGTAAAGATATTTAAATCAGTTATCAGCGAACAGTGAACAGTTATCAGTTATGAACTGTTAATTTACCTCTCTCTCTCGCTAATTAATTTTTCTGTAAACCTACATTCTTAAGATTAATGAAGTACATTAAGCTTACCTTCAGTTAAAATAAGTCATTTTTGACATTAATGAAGTACATTAAGCTTACGTTCAGCTAAAATAAGCCGAAAGAGTCAAATTATCCATGTCACAGAAAAATGAATACGCTGTAGAGTTCCGTAATGTTACTCTTAGTATCAATCAAAATCGGTTAGTATCAAATCTCAACTTTCAAATTAACAAAGGAGAAGCATTAATACTCTTAGGACGTAGTGGTAGCGGTAAAAGTACTACAATGAAGCTGATTAATCGTCTGTATCGTCCAACAGAAGGTCAGGTAGTATTTGACGGTAAATCAACAACAGAGTGGGATGAAATCAAGCTCAGACGTAAAGTTGGTTATGTAATTCAAGAAACAGGATTATTTCCTCATTTTACAATCGAACGTAACGTAGGCTTAGTTCCTTCATTGGAAGGTTGGAACTCCAAACAAATTAAATCTAGAGCTTTTGAACTGTTGAAATTAGTCGGTTTAGAACCGGGAAAATTTGCTTCGAGATATCCCCACGAACTTTCTGGTGGACAGAGACAGCGTGTAGGTGTAGCGAGAGCATTGGCTGCTGACCCTCCGGTATTGTTAATGGACGAACCTTTTGGTGCTTTAGACCCAATTACAAGATTAGAACTTCAGCAAGAATTTAAACGGTTGCAGGAAGAATTAGGTAAAACCGTTGTATTTGTAACTCACGATATTCAAGAAGCCTTTGTTTTAGCGACAAGAATTGGTTTAATGTACGGGGGAGAATTGGTATTTTTGGGAACACCAGAGGAATTCAAGACTACCACCCATCCAGAAGCGGTTGCTTTTCTCAATTGTCTGGAAGCTGTTTAAAAGGATTTTGGATTGAAGAGTTAGGAGTTAGGAGTTAGGAATTAGGAGTTAGAAATTTATATTTTTAACCAATTCCCAATGTCCAATTCACAATGTCCAATTCCCTATCCCCAATTTCCTATTCCCAATTCCCAATGCCCTGTTCCCAATTCTCTATTGCTAATATTATTTTATCAGTATGAACGATTTCTTTCTAATTAAATACGGTTCGGAAATTATTGAGCGCAGTATCGAACATTTGGTGTTAGTGATTATCGCGATTGGTATTGCTACAGTGATAGGTATTCCGTTAGGAATTTTGATTACTCGTAATAAAGCTCTTCGTCAGCCTATTTTAGGTGTTGCTAATATTCTCCAAACTATTCCTAGTTTGGCTTTGTTGGGTTTGCTGATTCCCGTTCCAATTATTGGCGGAATTGGCCCGGTTCCGGCGATTTTTTCACTTATTCTCTATGCTTTTCTACCAATAATTAGAAACACTTACACCGGTATAATGAATGTAAACCCATCGATTCGTGAAGCTGGACGGGGGATGGGAATGACAGATAGGGAATTATTGTTTCAAGTAGAAATTCCTTTAGCGTTAGGAGTAATTTTGGCTGGTGTACGGGTTGCAATAGTAATTGGTATCGGAATTGCAACTATTGCAGCAGCGATTGGTGCTGGTGGTTTGGGAGTATTTATTTTTCGCGGAATTGCTTTGGTAAACAATCAGTTGATTTTAGCTGGTGCGGTTCCTGCTGCATTTATGGCTTTGATTGCAGATTTAGCAATTGGAGCGCTCGAACGTAATTTGACGAAAGGGAAGAGTTAATTAAGTAATAAGTAATAGGTAATAAGTAATAAGTAATAAGTAATAAGTAATGAGTAATGAGTAGCGAGTAGCGAGTAATGAGTAATGGGTTGGAATACAAGATTGAGCGGTAGAGATACAGTATATTTTATTTTTGTGAGGTAGATTCGGACGGGCAGGATTCCCATCCCACAAGAGTTTTAGAATATAGCTGTGTACCTCATTGAACTGCAAACTGCTGTAAAAAAATATTATTGGTAATTCATGTGGATGACTCTTTACTTACTATTTGCTACTTTTAATTTCTAACAACTATCAACTTTCATCCAAAGGATGTGAATCATCAACTATCAACTAACCACTAACTAATAACTATTATGAAGAAATTTTTGGCGATATTTGCAGTTTTTCTGTGTTTGAGTTTGGGGATTGCTAGTTGTAATGTTACTTCTGTTGGTGGTGGTAACAGTGATATTATTGTTGCATCAAAAGGCTTTACCGAGCAGGATATTTTAGCTGAACTTTTAGCGCAGCAAATTGAAGCTACTACTGATTTAAAAGTTGACCGGAGAACCTTACAAGGTACTAAACTTTGTCATGAAGCTCTTGTGGCTGGAAACATAGATTCTTATGTAGAATATACGGGAACAGCTTTAACAGCAGTTTTGAAAGAAAGTGTGATTGATGACCCAAGAAAAGTCTATAATTTGGTCAAACAATCTTACGATAAACAGTTTAATTTGGAAGTTACAGAACCTTTGGGTTTTCAAAATACTTATGCAGTGATAGTTCGCGGTGAAGATGCGAAAAAATATAATATCAAAACTGTTTCTGAAGCTGTTAAGTATGCATCTGATTGGGATATTGGTATTGGTTATGAATTTGCTGAAAGAGAAGATGGCTTACCAGGATTAATTAAAGCTTATAATTTGCAGTTTAAAAGAAGGCCCAAAAGTATGGATTTGGGTTTGATATATCGAGCGTTAACTCAAGAATTAGTGGATGTAGTTGTTAATAATTCCACCGATGGACAAATTGCTCGCTTGGGTTTGGTGATATTAGAAGATGATAAAAAATATTTTCCCCCTTATGAAGCTACACCAATTGTGAATAAGAATACTTTGACCAAATATCCGCAGTTGAAAAAACCTTTATCTCAACTAGCTGGAATTTTAACCGCTGATGAAATGCAAGAACTCAATTATCAAGTTGAAGGTGAGTTACGCAAAATCAAGGAAGTTGTCAGTGAGTTTCGGAAAGCTAAGGGACTTTAAGATTAAAGGTTAAAGGTTAAAGCTGGTAGGTTGGGTTTCACTCCGTTCAATCCAACACTTGTCGGTTAGGGCTAGATCCTCCCTAACCCTCCTTAAAAAGGAGGGAATTAATGTGTAAGTTGGGTTAGATAGGAATACACAAATTCGGATAATAATAAAAATCTTTATTTTTCCTGTCGTAACCCAACATCATAATTGTGGATAAACATTACAAAATAATTTCTGGCGTTAATGTTGGGTTACGGTTCAAATATAAATTATTTGTTTAAAATTATAATCTTGGTGAACCTAACCCAACCTACAAGCTGACATCTTACACTGTTGTCAAAACTGCCTTGGAATAAATCCCCAGGCTCAAAAACAAAGTCTGATAAATCAGACTAGGCAAGGGTTTTAGTGCATTTTAAGATACAAGCTAGGAATGTGGGCTTAACCAAAATGGTGCAAGATATCAGTTTTTTATATATCGTTTCTCAGTCTATTGAATTACACCTAGAAACCTCACCCCTAATCCCTCTCCTTGTTAAGCTACGGTGTACACAGAAGTGGGTATAAAGTAGGGAGGCTAAGGTTTACACACAAGTCCACCGAGGGTTGAAAACCCCCGGCTAATAGCCAAAGTCGTCTAAAGACGACTAAAAAATTACCTGAAAAACATGATAATTATTAATTTAGTCCTATTTATAGGACTTGTGCTATTAGCCAGGGACTTGCAGTCCCTGGTGGGTAATGGTTTTAACGACTTCTGTGTACACCGTAGCCTTGTTAAGGGAGAGGGGAAAGAAGCAAACTGTACCTCAGTTGCTGTAGAAACGCTATAGATAATTTTCTACCGAAAAAAACTAATTCTCAGTTTTCTCAGATAACTCTTATTGTTTCCTCAGTTATCAATCATTGTCACCTCAGCTTCATCCCTCATATTGGTAATCAACGAAGGAAAACAACTTAACTGAAATCAAGAGAGGAAACAACAATGAAATTCAATAAATTAGCTGGTTTCTCAATTGCATCTATT
>CAKZYM010000814.1 GCA_937884685.1 uncultured Calothrix sp. | reverse complement strand
CATTAGTAAATAAGCGTTGCTGATTAAAAGTATGAATAGCCCCCCAATAATGGGGAAAAATATAATTGAAAGTCCCCCAACTTTGGTGAATTTAGGGGGCTTTACTATATTGATAAAAGTAAATTCATATTTCAATATGGCTAGACATACGCTGCGATAACACTAGCACCCAATTTAATTTCTGCTAGAAAAATTTCTGTTTTTTTTAAAGACGAGTTGATAAAAGTTTTTTCAGTTCTTCTATTGCTTCTTGTTGAGTAAGTACTTCAATACAAGTATCGGGAAATTCGAGAACAGAAGCTACTAAATTTCCTTGATTAGTGTTTATCTCTGGAATTTCTAGTAATTTATAAAAAATTATAGAATCGTCTCCTTGCAAACCGAGGAAAATACTGAAAATGGTTATTTTATAGTTATACAGTTAAAAGTATTATCTATGAATAAAAATAATTTAAAAAACAAACCAATTAGAAATTTTTACAAAACTGATAATGACAACAGTGGTTTTGTACTAGGAATAATATCTGCAATTTTATTGTTAACCTGTATTGGCACGTTACTTGTGTTTAACAATAGACGAGTAGAGCTAATCACTACGAAGAATAAAAATATTGATAGTGTAAATAATCCAAATCAGGCAAAAATAACAAATACGCTATTAACCGAAAAGAAATTAAATATTGAGGCAAAGCATCTTAACGGTACTGTAGGAAGGTTAACAAATATTTATTTTCAAGAAAAAAATACTATTATAGAAATAGCTGTAACCAATGGTTTTTGGCATGCTATCCACCTTAACTTAAATGGAAAAGGGCTTATACTTGTTGATGACCTAGGTAATAAATACAATTTTAAACCACTATTTGATAACCCTTCTCTTGAAATTGAATCTAATACAACTTTTCAAGGAGACTTAATTTTTCAAGGTGGAATTACCTCAAAAGCAAATAGTCTAACTTTAATTACAAATAATCAAATAGGTAGCGACCAACCCTTTACTCGTCGTCCTAAAATGGAATTTTTTATTCCTATCAATCCAGAGGATAAGTTAATCAAGCCAAAAGAAGTAGAGGAGGAAGAGAAGCAGGAAGAGAAGCAGGAAGAGAAGGAGAAAAACAAAAAGAAAATTTTCAACTTTTAACTCTTCACCCCTACCTCTTAACTTTTAACTGCTAAAGATAATTCGCGGGGTTGACTGGGGTACCGTTTTTACGGACTTCAAAGTGCAAATGCGGCCCTGTTGATAGACCAGTCGAACCGATTGCTGATATAGCTTGACCTCGTTTAACTGTTTCTCCTGCTTTTACGAATAATCTACTGCTATGTGCGTATAGGGTAGTAATTCCTTTTCCGTGGTTGATAATTACTGTTTTTCCGTATCCACCGTACCATCCAGAATATAATACGGTTCCTGAATCTGCGGCGCGTATTGTACTACCGAAACCGGCTGCAAAATCGATACCAGTATGCAGCCGACCGCGACCAAGAAGCGGATGAGACCTCCAGCCGAAGGGACTGCTAATATAGCCGGTACTGGGTAATGCCATGATACCGCTTCCACGGATGAAGTTTCTTGCTCTGCTCCTAGCTTTAGCTGCTGCTATTCTCGCTTGCTCTTCAGCGACTTTCTGTTGAATCAACTTTGCTACGGATAGCGAGTCTCTTTCTAGCTGGATTCTTGCTGCATCTAATGCAATGCGATCGCTATTTAAGCGCTGTACTAAATCGGCTTGTAGTCCAGCTTGACCTTGATAATCGGCTTTTTGAGCTAATAATTGTTGGCGAATCAAGGATATTTCGTTCTTTTTCTCTTCTATGTCTGTTTTTTGCTGTTTTATTTGTTTGGCTTCTTCGGTCAATTTAGCCAAAACTTTCTGGTCTGCTTGATAAACTAATTTTAAATTACGACGACGGCTAAGAAAGTCATTTAGATTGCGACTTTGTAGCAAAACAGCCCATCCTTGACTAACTGGGGAACGTTGCAAATATTTAAGTCTAGCAACGGTGGATGATTGACGTTCAGCGTAAGAAACTTGTGATTGAGCTAAATCTGCTTGCAATTGCTGGAGTCGTTGAGTTGCTATTTGTAAACGTCTTTCGCTATCTTCAATCTGACTATTAGTAGTTTGCAGATTTTCTTTTAAACCACCAAGACGTTTTTCAGCTTCTTGCTGCAAATTATTTAAACGTTTTTTCTCTTTAACTACATCTTGATGCTGCTTTTTAATTTGCTTTCGTTCTTGCTTAAGTTTGTCAATCGTTTGTTTTGAGTTTTCCCGAGCATCTACAGAAAATACTGGAGTTATGACCAATAATATGCACAAAAAACTACAAACTACAAGAAGTAAGCGAGAATAAATTTTATTTTGTTGGGAGAATAATGCTCTCATATTTTCGATGAACGATACTCTTGGTTGCAACACCATGCTGATTGTTCCCAAAAATTTTGGGTAATTAAACATTATTCACTTCACATCATAGAATTGGGGCTTTTGAGAAGTAGGAATAGGAATAATAAAAAAGAATTTCAGCAAGTAAACCTATACTTACGTAGATAGTATGGTATCAAAAATCAAAATTTTCTTACAGCAGTTTGCAGTTAAATGAGGTACACAACTATATCCTAAAACTCTTGTGGGATAGGCATCCTTGCCTGTCCGAATGTACCTTACTAAAATCAAATTGGCTGTATTTGAGTATTGTGGAAAAGCTGATAGAAAAACTATATCGATGAGTATGAAAATAAATCTAAGTTTTACTGAAATCTTGAAATAGAGAATAGGCTGTTTAAGTAAAGCTTTAGACTGTAGCACCAATTTATCTAGATTAAAAGCATGTTTTATAGATAAAAATTTTTGGAATAGCGCATAAAGGCTGATTTCCTTTTGCTAGCTTCCTGATTCATCGTTTCTGAGCATAAAAATAGATATTCAAAAAAAATGAAGTTTAAATTTTATCCGCAAAATAATATGAGTAAAAAATTAGATTTAAATTGACTTGACATTTCAAAATAAATATGTGAAAACCGAGGTGGATTTTATTTATGACAACCAAATAATCTAACTTCTATATAGTTTTGGTTGTTTGCCAAAAACAATTTTTTATAGGAATGCCATGTTATTAGCTAAGACTATCAATTCCAATGACCTGCAAAATAAATCGGAAATTGATATCACTTTATTTTCATTAGCAGACTGGACAGCTATTGCGAGATTCATGGGATATGAGCCAACTTGGGCATATAAAATGTTTTGCAAATTTGGCGATTTACAAAAGTATAATCTTGCCAAAGTTTCAAAAACAACATGGTCGAAGATAGCTCAAATGTTTCATCAAAACCAAGCTTGGGCAGAAATACAATATCTAAAATGGCAAGCTTTGAATAATTAATCCCGCTTCTTTGTTACTGTACTCGTTGTAAATAAATCCCCCTCGATTTAAGGTTGTGTGGGATTTTATTTATATTTTAAATGGGATTTGAGAATTGATAATTGGGCATTGGAGATGAGATTAACTATATAAGCTTTATTTTATAAAAAGTGACTAGTTGTAGTCATATATTATTAAATATTTTAAATATACTAATAAACCGATTTACTAATTAAAAATCATTCTATTTAGCCAAGTTATTCCAAATTAATATGAAAAAACTAATATATATTAATATTTTCAATTCCAAATTCTCTATTCCCAATTTTTAATATAGCGTTTCTCAGTAAGCCTGAAGTACACCTAGAAACCTCACCCCTAACCCC
>CAKZYM010000813.1 GCA_937884685.1 uncultured Calothrix sp. | reverse complement strand
TGTCCCAATTATTCCCAGAAAAAAAACCTTTAACAGCTTGTCTCGAATCAGTAAAAATTGAATAGTCCAAAGTAAAAGTTTCGTTACTAAACCAATGTTTCTTACCACCAGAATCAGCATAACCTTGACTGATGATACCCCCAGCATAAAAACCAGTAAAATCTAATTCCGTAACAGCTTCTAAAATCGTTTTAGCAACATCTTCATCAGCCAACAAATTACCCGAATGAATTTCGCGAGTAGTTTCATCCCCCGAAGGTAAAACCAGATATGGGTCTGTAGATAATAGTGGCAATTCCTCTCGCAAATCCTGCAAAGAACTAAACGCTTGCTCAGAATCAACTTCCCAATTGCCGCTAACAGGAAAAACCCTAAAACCACTACGTTGATTATCCATCAAAGTTAATTCAACCCAGCCATCAGTCACAATACCAGTTTGTCGTACCTTCGCGCGATTAAACCTAGTAAATTGACTGCGCTCTCTATTCAATTTAAAACTAAACTCTTCCCCCGACTTCTTCTCATTTGAAAAATATTCCAACAATCGGTTAAAACTAACTTCTAAAGCAGATATTTCTTCGGTTTTCATGAACGTTATACAGTCAAATTGATTTTGGATTTTGGATTTTGGATTTTGGATTTTGGATTGGTAATTGGTAATTGGTAATTAGTAATTGGTAAATAATTATGAGTTTTAAATTCTTAACTCCTAACTCCTAACTCCTAACTCCTAACTCCTAACTTTTTACTTCTTACTTCTTACTTTTTACTTTTTACTTCTCACTCACCCTCCCCCGAAAACCTCAACATTTTTAAATAAACAAACGGGAGAAGCATGTCCTACGGAAATTGCTTGATTTGGTTCTCCTTTACCGCAGTAAGGAGTACCATACATTTGCCAAGTGGATGTATTCCCAACTTTGATTAAACTTTGCCAAAATTCCGGAGTAGTAGCTCGATAATTGGGGTTACGAAGAGTTTTCGTGAGCTTACCATTTTCAATTAATTTACCGTATTCGCAACCAAATTGAAATTTATATCGACGGTCATCAATTGACCAAGAGCGGTTGGATTCCATATAAACACCGCGTTCTATTCCACCGATAATTTCTTCAAAGCTAGCTTCACCAGGTTCCAAATTCAAATTTGCCATCCGGTCGATTGGGGGTCTGTTCCAAGAGCAAGCACGGGCACAAGCAACTCCATTCACACCACTTCTAGCCTGACTTTCCAGACTTCCCAACCCTCGCTGCAATACACCTTCCTTAATTAAATATTCTCTTGTTGCTACAGCACCAGTATCATCGAAACCATAGCTAGCAAATTCACCTTTGACAGTCGGGTCAAAAGTAATATTCATCGCAGAAGAACCGTATCCCAACTGACCAAAATCATCCGTCTTCACAAAACTACCACCAGCATAGTTTCGCTCATCTCCCAAAATCCGGTCAATCTCCAGAGGATGTCCCACACTTTCATGAATTTGCAGCATCATTTGGTCGGGAGCCAACACCAAATTAGTGCGAGTATCGGGACAATCTTCAGCCGTCAAAAGCTCTACTGCTTGCTCACCAATTTGCTGTACTCGATACCATAAACCCTCTTCCTGTAAATCCAATACTCCTTGATAGCAATGAGCAGACCAGCCATTATTAGTCCGCTGCTGAACCATCAAACCATCTTGTGCAGTAGCTCCAAAATGAGTAGTAAATAACAAGAATTTTTGATAAATTTCCGAACCGTTACTGCTAACAAACCAAGTTTCCTTGTGAGTAATTGTAGAGCTAGCTGTAGTCTGAACAATTTTTTCGTCAACTTTCAAAGTTTTACAGACTCGCACAAGTAAATCATTAACTTCACGGGTATTCAAATCTTTTAAATTGTCAACAGAAGGAGAAATATATTCACCCACAACAGCAGGACGCTCGCTCATCTTTTCAAATGGGTGTATCCACCATTCACTAGCAGCCAGTGCTTGTTTATACGCCGTCTCAGCCGCAGCTTGCAGCGAGTCTAACTCCAGAGAATTGGTAGCTCCATAACCCAGACAGCCATTAACCAAAACCTCCAGCATTGCTCCGACAGTAGAATACTTGCCATTGCTTTGAGGTAAACCATCCCGAAAAAAATTATTTGAAGACGTTTCCTTTACCGCTCTAATACCAATCCAGTCCGCAGGAACATTTATACTATTAATTGCTTTTTTTAATTCAGACCACATACTACAAAAGTTAAGTGTGAGGAAGAGGGGAGATTATATTATTTACTACAAAACGCCAACTTTTGCAGCTATGATTTGTTAAGTTTTTTCTTTTCTCAAGAAATTATTGGTAATTGGTAATGGGTAATTGGTAACTCCGAACACTGATTAAAT
>CAKZYM010000812.1 GCA_937884685.1 uncultured Calothrix sp. | reverse complement strand
CTACATTTCGTTAGTTAACGTAATGTCGCTTCATATACATTTATTTAAGTACGATGGCGGCAAGCCTGCCTCATGACGCTTCAGCTTTCGCCGCTGATTATTGGCGAAAGTTGAAGCGTCAGTGCGTATTCGGCGGATGATGAAGAATAATCAAACGGCGGTGTTAAATACGGTTTACCCTTATAAATCAATAGTGCGAACAGCATTAACCGTTATTTAGCAGGATTCTTGCGAGACATTACCTCACACTGCGCCTTTTCTGTAAGGGAAATGAGTCAAGCTACAAAAATTTTCTTACTTTTTTCTTACTTGGAAGTTGAAACCAGAACGTCATTCGCAAGCGGGTTGCTCCCAGTACAACCAAGTAGACAGAGAAAAGGGTGAAACAATCGGTGCAGGAATTTTATTGTTATTGGAACCATGAAAGGTTATTACAGCCTTCTACGATAAGCTTGTCTTCAACCTCTTAATTTCAAGCCTTAATTTTTAACTTGATGGCTCATCAAGTAGCTTCTCAATATCACCCAAAAGTTTTTCTAACTTCCTGCGCTTTCTAGCATCATCCCATACGGACGCTTTCTTAAGCCGCTTACCAATACTTACTACCCGTTGACTGGCAGCGTCTAATGGTGTTATTTCTTTCTTCTCTTCGGGTTGCAATCCTTGAATCAACTCTTTGATTTGGGTCAGTGATAAATTTTGATTAATCACCTTTTTAAGTAGCTTTGTGCGTTGTGGTTTATCTTTAACTCGTGCAATGGCACGGGCTTTGGTATACTCGATTCTCCCAGATGCTAACGCTTGTTGAATATCACTGGGGAGGTTTAATAAAGGTAGACGATTTGCTCGGAATGATTCGGGAGAAAGCCTACCAATAGAAGCAAATACGTTGTTTATTATCTCGACATCTTCCGAGCGGATAACATTATCCGCTTGCTTGTTCCCTTTTGTGCGGATAACGTTATCCTCATCTACTTCCTCTGACTTATCATCATGACGGATAACATTATCCGCTGGTTCTTTCTCTTTGTGGCGAATAACGTTATCCGCTTGCTTACGATTGGCTTTTTCCATACGATTCAGCAAGCTGATTACCTCGGACTGGGTTATTCCCAACCGCAGCGCTAGTAGTTCCAAAATCCCGATTGTTTCTTCGTATGCGTTCAAATCTTCGCGCTGGAGATTTTCAATTAACTGCACTTGCTTAACTGTATCGTCATCCATTTCCTTGACGACACATGGCACTTCTTCAAGCCCTGCAATTTCTGCTGCTTTGAAACGACGTTCCCCAGCTATAAGTCCGTAGTCACCGTCATTTAACGGACGCACAAGCAATGGTTCGAGTATGCCTAGTTCTTTAATGGACTGCGCGAGTTCTTCAAGTCTTTTCTGGTCAAAATATCGCCGGGGTTGGTTTGGGTCTAATTTAATTCGCTCCCTAGCGATTGTATTGTTGATTTTATTGTCGGATGTTGTTTGTACTGGGCTTAATTCGGATGTATCAGAATCTTCACCACCAAACATTAAATCTAGTGGTTTAGTGTGTTTGAGTTTTGCACTATAAGCTGCGTTTTTCTTGCTCACGATTTTAATTCAGTTTTTCTAACTCTTTCACTATTTTCTTCATCACTTTAACCGCTGCGTGTTTTTTATCATACATAGCAAGCGGCATTCTGCGCTCGGATGCATCAGCAAAAGCGATGGATTTAGGGATGGCAGGATATATAGTCCCCACCTGGGAAAGTTGTTCTTGTACTGCGTTCAAAGTACGGGTTTCTTGTGCCGTGCGGCTATCTAGCATCGTAGGAATAAAACCGGCGATTTGTAGATTTTTGTTGAGTTTTTTCTTGACACGGGCAATGGTATCAAGAAGTAGGTCGGTACCGAGGAAGGATTTAAACTGACACTGGATTGGTACTACTAAATGTGTAGCAGCCGTTAAGCTAAGGATACTCAAAATACCAAGGGATGGGGGACAGTCAATCAAGATAAAATCATAATTATCTTTTATGGGAGCAAGGGCTTCTGCTAGGCGATATTCCCGTGCGGTTGCAGCTGGTAAGAGAAGTTCGGCAGCGCTGAGGTTAATGTTGGTGGGAGCAATCGCTATGCCATAGATTGTTTCGGGGTAAATAAATAATGGTTCTTCGTCGATTATGGCATTGTAGACAGTTTGTTCGAGCGATTCGGGGTCTATACCCATAAACTGAGTAAGACTTGCTTGGGGGTCCATATCAATTAGCAAAACTCGGCGTTTATTAGCAGCAAGGTGATAGCCCAGGTTATGGGTAAGAGTGGTCTTGGAAACGCCCCCGGATTGGTTAAATAACGTGATGATGCGGCTCATGGTACGGTAGTTGATGCTTGGATTGTTGCGATGTTGGGATAATTATAATACCTGCGGATAACGTTATCCGCTTTTTATCTGGAGCCGGAATGATTCGAGAACAGTTGGGGCGTTTATCATCATATAAACCCTGTAATTATTGTTCTGGTAATCGCTTCAAAATTTTTGTCTTCTTGATATATTAGAGGTGGTTAACCTTCACAGGGGTCGTAGCCTTTAAAAATCAATGCCTGCCAAGGATGTTTTTCACGATAATGTAAAACGCGCATTAGAAAAAGATGGGTGGTTAGTTACCGACGAGCAATTTTTTATTCGCTCGGGTGGTGTAGAAATTTATGTTGATATTGGAGCAGAAAAAATTATTGCAGCAGAACGAAGTGGTGAAAAAATAGCTGTAGA
>CAKZYM010000811.1 GCA_937884685.1 uncultured Calothrix sp. | reverse complement strand
ATCGGAAGCATCAAACACCCATACTTTTTGACCTTTTTTGTACCTATTTAGGTCAGTCTTTCTGAGAGTCGGAATGTTCTTAGAATCGTCTAAATAGTCGGTTAGCGTTAATGTTGGCGCTGCTAAAACTAAGCCTGTTTCCCTAGTTTTCTTGCTGGTTTTACTGCGTTCTTCTAACTCCGTTCTTAACAGTTCTTGCTCGTTTCTGTATTCAAAGGCAGCGTTGTAATTAGCCACTTTTGAATCAAGTTTTAGGAATAAAGGAGATGCTATGCAAACTCCTCCCAAAGCAGAGATTAAGAACGGAATCATGTATTTTTCGGTTCTGTTCTTACCCATGATTCCTTTTTATTAATTACTGTAGGTTTGCGTTAATCGCCTGCATTAAGTACAACCCATCACTCGGACTACCCAACTCGTGAAGCCTATTACAACACTCATCAACGTCTTCCGAACAGATTGATATTGGCTCTCCCTGTCCTTCTAATATTCCAGCGCCAGCCCAGGCTATACGGTTGACTGCTCTGAAATGGTCAATAGATTCCCAATCTTGTAAATACTGTCCAAACTCTTCAACCATGCAATCAATCGCCTCAAAATCGTCTATATAGCGTGTAATCGGGCTTCCCGAATCGTCCAGCAATCCGCCTAAAAGGGCTTGATATGAATCAATGGGGATATCACCAATTAGATGGTTTATCGCTTCTTCTGTAAATTCGTTTAATTCCTTTCCCTGATTGACTTCCAGGTAATAGAGTGTTTCGGCTATCGCACCCATTAACTGCAACTTATCTGCTCGATTAAGGTATTCCAAGCATTCGCCAAACTGTGAGCAAGTATCGTCAATTAACGGGGAACCATCAATAAAATATCTAACTTCTTTTCTACCAACTGCCTTAACAACATTTGGCAGGAGTTGAGAATAATATTCGTACTGTTGGTGATTTCTGATGATATCGGGTCGATTGTAATAATTACTTTGTGGTGTCAATTCGCCATCTTCAATTATTTCGTTTCCAAAAACGTCGTATTCTTTCATCGTGATAAAATCCTTTGTGTAGTTTGCTTTGCGGCAGATACATCCCAGCACTTCCCGGATTCGTGGTCAGGGGAGTGCTTGTTAATTTTCTTCCAGTAACTTTATAGCTGCCTCAATCCCTTGCCATGCATCAACTAGAGATATATCGGTTAGCATTTGGCTATCAAGAACTAGTTTTTGAAAATCTTCTTGATTCCATATACATTCAAACGTAAGTGCCATTGAGCGAAGTTGGGCAAGTAAATCCATTATTGACAATCCCCTTTAAGTCTTTTGATTAGGTCATCGCCAAAATTTACAAGCAAGATGCTAAATAACTGACTACAGTTTTCAATGCCAGTTTGTGCGAGTATTTTTTGTGCTTTATCGGTATGTTTTGGGTTAAGTACTATTCGTTTCTGTGTCATTTTTAATCGTCAAAATCCATCAACATTTGTTTTGCAGATTTGGTTTGTTGTGGGTCAACCCGTACCGCTCTGTCCGACTGTGGTTTAACTTCTTCTTCTGCACCCATACTTGGTTGCGCCATAACCTTATCTGGATATAGTTGCTCTGGTTTAGAACGTGGCGTTTCTTTTACCTTGTTTGGTGGTGGTGCTACCCCTTCTGGATGGAACTGATGTGGAGATTGCCGAAGATAACCGTTAGTGGCTTCTATAAACTCCCGTTCATAGCGCATTAACAGGAGTTTAAAAAGTTCGGTGTAAGTCTCAATCGGTGTTTGATTTAGAATTCTGTTGCAAGCTGATAGTGTCGCACCCTTCAAAGTGATTCGGGGGCTACTCATGCTGCAACTACCTCCACATCGCCACCGCAGAGATGAATTAGCGCGTTAATGTTTGCTTCTTGGGGAGATGGGAATACTAATTGTCCGTCTTTACCTTCTAGTTGAGGACGTAGTAATTCAACGCTTCCACCCATCCAAACAATCTGATTAACCTCATCTAAATAGGCATCGGCAGCACTTAAAACAGTTACCCGAATTGTCTTAAACCAAGCCTTAACACAGTCATCAAAAACAGGCTCAAAACTGCGGTCTGGACGATTTCCGATATAACGCTTCCCGTTCGCAATCGCGTCCATGATATCGGCAGTTTTCATTGTCTTTTGTGCCTTTACATAGTCAGTGTCAAGAATCATGTTCGCAAGTGCAATACCTCCGCGATTATTAAAAGAATCACGCCAAAGTATATCCAACTCCCCATTCTCAAACGTTGCAATTACCGCATTAACCGTTCCACCGCCAATATCAATTAACAATGTTCCCTCAGTTTGGGGAACAATACCTTTTATGTATGCATAATGTAAAGCTGTGTCAGATTCGCGGTGAAATTCAATATCCGTAAAAGATGCAATTCGCTCTGCTTTATTAACGTTGTATTCATGAGTACCTAAAATAGCTGTTCTAATCCAAGTCTCTGCCGACTTATCCCATGCAGGAACAAGCATTGAAACCGAACCCTCAAAACCGTCAGGTGTATTTGCTAGCAACATTGGTAAAAATATTTCCGCTTGATTTTTACCCGCTTCTGCTGCACTTAAACAGTTTGGCTGTTTCCCGGCTTGGCGACCTAGTTTAAAGAACTTGCCTTTAACTTCCACCAAAGGGCTATCAGGAGCGTGTAAACCATCGCGGACATCACCTTTATGGGTGACATCTACAATCAAAGAACGCATTTTGTTAATACTTTCGGGTTTATTCCCCACAACAGCAGTCAAAACGCTAAAGTTACCGATATCAGCGCAAAGTGTGTCCATAAATTCTCCTTCATGACTGGTAACAGCCGTTTCGGGCTGATGCTAATCAGAAGGAAAATTAGAAAATATTTCAGATAAATAAAGCCAACTT
>CAKZYM010000810.1 GCA_937884685.1 uncultured Calothrix sp. | reverse complement strand
GACCAAGGGCTTATGAGTCCCCTACTCTAACCAACTGAGCTACTGAGCCAAGTTTCATTCAATCAATTATAAATTTATCATACAAATAAAATCTTGCCAAGCATCTGAATCAATTATTTTTTCAGCAGATAATTGAGTATCAAAATCCGTCAATTACTACCAATTACCCTTCCGGTATCTCCCTCCGGGAGACGCTGCGCTAACAGCACTTTGCTTATGCTGGGGAACCCTGAAGTTTCTTTAAGCGAGGGAACCCTCACCAACGAACTTTTCTCCGTCCACCGCGAGTGTTTCACCAATAAAAAGCAAAAGAGGGAGACATTCTCCCTCAACCTTCCAAGGCAATTATCTAGATGCGAATCAAACAGAAACTATTTGCGGGGTGGAAGGAAAGCTATGGGATTAACTGCTTTTTTGCCACCTTTGCGAATTTCAAAGTGTAGGTGAGGACCAGTACTGAAACCAGTGCTACCCATCTTAGAAATCAGTTGACCTTGCTGTACGCGCTGACCTTTACGGACAACAATCTTACTGTTGTGAGCGTAACGAGTCAAAGTACCATCGGGGTGACGTATATCGACTAATTTACCGTAACCACCACGATTCCAACCAGCAGATACAACTACACCATCAGCTGCAGCATGAATGGGGGTACCTGTGGGGGCAGCGATGTCAATTCCTTTGTGCATTCTTCCCCAACGAGGACCGAAACCAGAGGTGAAAACACCTTTAGCTGGCCATACAAAACCTTTTGCAGGTGGTTTTGACTCGCTAATAGGCTTAGGTAAATATCTATCAACTGCTGCCAATGGAGGTAGACCAGGAGATAGCGTTGTTTTTACAACCGAGGAAGATTGAGAACGACCGCTGAAATTTGCAGGAGGAATTGCTCTAACACCTCTGCTACGAGCAAAGTTAGGGTTAATAATGGCCTGACCTGGTGTGGGAACAGGAATAGGTACTGCTGTTGTGTTAGGTCTAGCAACACGAATTGGTACCGCAGCTTTACCTGTTATGGGTCTTGTCACAGGAATAGGTACAGCAGCAGATTCGGGTCTGCGAACTGGTACTTCTATTGAGCCACTACTTCTGTTTGTCTGAGGTACAACTACTCCAGATTGTTGAGTGCGGTATTTTTCCCGCAATCTTTCAATTTCTTCTTTTAACTTACGAAGACGCTCATTTCTGGAAACTTTTCTCGCTAAAGCATTACGTCTATCAGCGAGTTGCATTTCTGATAATGCAGAAGGTACGGGAGTTTGGCCACCTACACCCAAAGAACTTACAGTTTCATCATTACTGTTAACAGTAGATGAGAACTGAGAATTTCTTTCGACAGTTTCACCAGAACCCATTGCAACAACATTACTGCTGTTTTGAGCGACTGGAATAATCAGTTGCTGATTAACCTTCAGGTCGTTGGGGTTAGACAAATTATTTGCCTTAGCCATTTCAGAAACTGAAGTACCGTAGTTACCAGCTATTTCAGCTAGGGTATCTCCAGACTTAACAAGGTGCGCCGCAGCTATTGTAGTTGGTGCTGCTACTGCTGGATTAACTGGTGTTGGTACTTTTACTGCTTGATGTACCGGCTTAACAGCATTATTCTGCTTTAAGGTTGATACAAGTTTGTTTTGGCTAGCAGTTTTATTAGTACTTGCAGTTGATGTCGCTTCAACTTGACTTGCCGTTGGGCTTGTGGTCGCAGGTTGCTTGACACCTTCAACGGTCGTCGAATGCAGCTTATTGAGACTTGCTTTTAAGCGGTTCGATTTCTGCTTTAAGCGGTTAAGTGCATGCTTTTGCTGAGCTTCAAGCTGGCTATTACCGGCTGTTGAAATCTCTTTAGCATCCACACTTTGTGTAGGGATTACCAAATTTTGACTCTGCGTGCGGTTAGCTGTGCTAATCGCTCGGGAAAGAATCTTTCCTTTGGTAGTTTGCGGTGCTGAGTAAATAGTATTATTCTTTGCCGCAGTAACACTCCCAATGGGTGTTTGTGGTGCAAACTGAGCAGGCTTCAGACTAGAGGCAACTTGCCATTTAGCTCCAAACCCATTTACTTGCGAGATTGCTGTTGGCTCTATTACGGTAGGATTCGTAGCTCTAATCTCTTTTGAGATGGCTTTAAAAGACCGCTTTTGTGTGGGAGCAAACTTCACCTCATCGGATGCAGCAGGAATTGTAGAAGCAGTATTTTGATTTCCTACAGGTTCTGCTGCTAGGGCTTGGTCGCTTTGTCGAGTCACGAAAAGGCTGGTTGCTCCCATCGAGATTGCTAAGCCAATCATCGCGGCTTTAGGCATCCGACGCTTTAACTGCGGAGTAACTGAACTACTGTGTTCTATGACAACATCATTATTAATGGTAGTTTCTAACACAGCTTTCATTTTCTTCTTCAATGCTCGTTTCAAAGACAACCTCCTACGATCGCTAGCGCTTAACCGACCTCGATTTTCTAGTTCAGATATCATTCAATGATTTGAATCACTTGAAACAATTGATCAAGATCACATTTACCAGAGATACTTAGGCAAGATTAACCCGGTTCTCTGTTTTAGACAAGTTAACACTGTACTAGTAAAAATCAAACTTTTGTGCTTACTTGTCCATTCCATTAGTTACACCCAAGTTCTGTTTCTCTTAATACAGATTGTGTTAAACATTCACATCTGCTTCAAGAGAGCATCAAACTTTATTAGTAAAAACCAGAATAAAGCTTCATGTCTAGGATTAACTACCTAATTGGCAGTAAATTCTGGAATAGGCATATATCTTACTGTAGACAAGCTTTAAGACCGCCATATTCCATCTTCCCAACCGAGACTTTACGTTGATTTTTCCCTAAAGTACAACCGTATTTACTCGCAAGTACATTTACTCCTCAAAAAAGTCTCAGGGATTGTAACAGAGCCTCAACTGCTTATCCTGTCAAACTTTACCTGAACTAAATTAAGTTATCGGGATAATTCTAATTAATAAAAATCTATAGCTCGACTTTAAAAATACTTCAAATTACATATACAAATTTCTTATATAAAACTACTCTTATACCTAAGTATTTTTCACCGCTTATCGCATATCTTTTAAGAATAAAGTATTATTTTGAACATACATAAATATCTTTAATAAGTATTTACTCTATCGACAAATTAGTTAGCAAAATCTATCACAATATCTTATT
>CAKZYM010000809.1 GCA_937884685.1 uncultured Calothrix sp. | reverse complement strand
ATTAGCTGCGATAGGTAATCTGTAATACGTTTATTGGATTATTTCACGCTGAGAGTAAAAATACTCATCAATTTGTTCAGTCTGAGCATTTTTTCTAGTTACAACTTGATACAAATAACTTAACCTCCGAAAAATATTTCGGGGGTTAAATTTTCATATTTGCTAAATTGACAACTTGCGCCTTAGAAGGTGATGGGAATATAATTCACCCTTAACTGCTCTATCTTTTTTGAGTCTACCTAGTAATCTTGCTTTAACCGAATCCAATTCGCAATAATAAAGCTGATTCATTCCTTGGTTTACTGGGATACATTTATTCAAGTAAATTGAAAAGCTCAAAAAAGTAACCGAAATATAGCTCTTACAACTTGGGGTTTATATCATTCGGAATAAACGCAAGACATGTAAAAACAAAAAATAGACAATATGACTGTGGGCAATAAGTCAAACAATTGTTATCTTTCTTTATATAGGGGGTAATAATTCCAAGACAAACTTGTTGCTTACCCAGACCTAATTGGTTCTGTAGTAAACAATGCAGTCTCATTAGCCGTCTTTTTTATTCTTTAGTTATTGGAGTTTGAAAAATGGACCAACCAATAGAACTTTCCTTGGAACAGCAATTCAGCATTCGCTCTTTCGCTAGCCAGGTAAAAGGAATGAGTCACGAACAAGCTCAGGACTTCTTGGTTAAGCTTTACGAGCAAATGGTTGTTAGAGAAGCTACTTACCAGGAACTTCTGAAGCACCAGTGGGGCTTAGATTCAGGCACCAACTGGGCATAGTAAAATAGTTTCCAAAGTAGGCGACCTCCTTCTCTTGCTAGGTTCCTTCCAGACGGAAAAAAGCTGGGGATGCCGGGGTGTCAACTAAAAACTATACTCAGGAATTAAATATACTTTCTCAATCATTATCATTTACTTCTAAAAAGATGAGTTAGGTCTGTTGAATTTGAACCTATCAACTTAACTTCGCCATCATCGCTAAAAATTTGCACTGATAATTCAACATTAATCACTAGTTCGTTAAATTCATAAGAATAAACGAGCGTTAATGGAAGGCAAGCCCAAAATCTTTGTTTGAACGACCAGCTCTTATAGAGTTATCTATATATTTTTATAACTGTTTTTTAAGTCTTTCTACGCAGTTTCGTAAACAAAATTAATATTTACTGAGTGAATACCACAGTTTGTATATACATTCTGTGGTATTTGCTTAAGCAGAAAGGTCAAAAGGAGAATCTGTATTAATTCCTTGTAATTTTGCTAATATTTGGGGTTTAATTTTTTGGAATTCACCTTTGAGCAAGTTTTTGCTGAATTGTGGTTTAGCAGAAGACGGTAAAGTGTGGCTCATATTTACCCAATCAAGCAGTCGCTGACGTTGGGCAGGTGCGATACTCGAAAGTAGGATATGACTGCATTTAGAAGGAGTTTCTCTTCCAAAGAAGACTAGACGGTAATAACCAGTTTTGCCTAAAAGAGTGGAAATATCTTTACCGGTATTAGTTTTGAGGTCAAGATAATGAGGGAGCCATTTTGCACCGAACTTGCGATGGTAAATAACTGTAATCCACAACAACATCGGATGGGGTGCAGTTATAAACAAAAATTGATTGTAGCGGGTACAAACCAAACGCTTCTGAATTTCGATTTGGGGAAGCATTATCCACAAAGCGGGTGTGGAATTACCGTTTACATGAATATTTTGAGGAAAAACAATATCAGCAATCGGTTTATCTTTGGGCCAAACAGCTTGTCTTAAAATTTCTTCATTACTAGCCGAAGTATTAACATCGAGCTTCGGACCTTGGGTCAAATCAGTTTTAACAGCAGGAGCAAGAGCTACATTCTTGGTTCTATCTTGACTTCCAATAGAAATTTCAGTGTCAACATTGACAGAAGCTCGAGACCTTTTATGATATTCCTCTATAGATGCTAATTCCTTAAGAATTTCATTAATGCTTTGGGGTCGCTCATTTGGTTTCTTTGCCAGACACTTCATTACCAAATTTTCCACCTCTAGAGGCAATTTTAACCTTGGGTTAGCTTCAGAAAAAAGACGTGGTGGCTTGTAATGATGTACTTTATACCATCCTCCAAAAGAAGGATTTTCAGGAATTAAAGGCATCTTACCCGTCAACATCTCGAACATCATCACCCCGAGACTATAAATATCCGAGCGGTTATCAAGTTCCTTTCCTTCCATTTGTTCGGGAGAAGAATAAGCCAAAGTACCTAGATAATAATTAGTTTGCTGAGTATCTGAGAGTAGTAACTTCGCAATACCAAAATCAAGAACTTTTACTAGCTCTCCAAAACTAGCATCATGAATAGCTAACATGTTACTGGGCTTAATATCGCGATGAATAATTGGGCAAACTTTACCATCGACGACAATACCGTTATGAGCGCATTGTAAACCCGAAGATATTTGACGTGCGAGACTCAGGAACCTGAGTAAAGATGGTTTTTCATCGCGGATAATTTGACTAAGGCTTTTACCTTGTAAATACTCCATGACATAAAACGGAGTAGATTTTTCGTCCACACCGTAGTCCATCACTCGAACAATATTTATGCTTTTTTGACCTAATAAAGCACAAGTTTTGGCTTCTCGCTCAAAGCGTTCCCTCAATCGCATTTTTTTATTTTGGACTGAGAGGGCCAGAAACTTAACCGCTACAGGAACCCCTCCCAACAAAACATCCTTAGCACGATAAACTCGACCCATCGCTCCAGTACCAATTATTTCCTGAAGCCGGTAGCGTTTGCCGAGTAAGCGACCAACGTTGGGGTCTGACATAAAAACTCCAATCTACAACAATATTAATTAAAAAAAACGGCCATTTAGACAACTGTTGAATATAGCTAGTACAAGTAAAATTAAATACAAGCAAAATTTATAAAACTGGGACAAACCACAGGTGTCAACCCCACAAAATGTATCTTAATCGAATCAAAGTCTCTACATATCCATATCGCTACATAAAGGATAAAAAAAATAAAATTTTACCTAAATTATAAAATGGTAGATGTACACAGAAAAAATGTACGATTATTAACTTCATCTTAATTTTATAATGCCCAAGTTCTAATCAAAAATTTAACTTCTCCCGAAAAAAAATATCCTTAAGAGCCAGAAATGCGAAAGAAAGTTGGGAGTTAGGAGTTAGGAGTTAGGA